>DATMAN010000040.1 GCA_035560005.1 Burkholderiales bacterium
CGCGCCAGCTTCAGGCAATCGCGCCGGTCGGTCTTGATCCGGTCGGCGCTGCTGCGCGGGGTCAGCCCCGGGGACACCACCCAGCAATCGTGTCCTCGGGCGCGCAGCATCCGGTAGATGCCGAACCCGCAGGGCCCCGCCGATCGCGCCGTAGGGACGCACCTCGCCAGCGCGCTCCTCGCCCGTGGCGACGTCCATCGAGTCCTTGCGAACGTCCATGCGGACGAACAGCTTGATAGACTTGCTCATGGCCTGCCTCCTCGACAAAGTTGACGCCTGCGTGTTCAACGTGTGGCTCGGCGTGTTCACCCACGCAATCCACAGTACAGCGGAGGCAGGCCGCCTGCTATCGGGAAGCCATTCTGTCTAGGGTGCATCGGGAAACAAGCATGAACCATCGAGCATCATGGGCCTGGATGGTTGCGATCATCGGAGGCGCAGTCTTGTGGTCTGTGGCAACCGGCGTCAGCGGCAGGCGGGAGGCTTGGGATTCAACGCTTTATTGGATGGTGGCTTATCCATTGAGCATTTGCCTCGCTGCCGGCCTTGGCTATTGGGTTCCTGAGAAACCTTGGCGCTGGGGGCTGGCCGTGATGCTGGCGCAGGCGTTGGTACTGATCATTTCCAAGTCGGATTTCAGCTTGTTGCCGCTGGGCTTGATTGTGTTTTCGATTCTCGCCCTGCCGGCGGTCGGCGCTGCCGCGCTCATGGCCAAGTTCCGCCTGCGCTCGGGGAAAGTCTGACGGCGATTTTTCAGGCGCTGCTGTTTCTGATTTTCGGCGCTGGCCTGTTGTCGGTGGACTATTCGGCATTGCGCAGTGGCCGATTGCCCTGTGGCCCAAACGTATTCAAGGGCAGGCAGGAGTTCAGGAAGAACGAACAGCCCTTCGGTTTCCGCCGAACCATTGCCGCTTCGTTGACCCGCTCAGGAGCCTGCCCGTGGCCGCTATGCTCAATCTGCTCATCAAAATCGGGCCCGTAGTCTTTCTGATGGGCCTGGTCGTGTCGATTGCCCTCGTGGCGTTCGGATTCACCCGCCGAGGCAACGACAGGATGAGGTGGCTCGGCCGTTCCGTTCTGGGGTTGGCCGCGCTCGGTGTCGCTGCGTTGTTCGCCGGTGCGGCGTTGGGAATTGCAGTATTCTGCTCGTCCGAAAAGATGGGCAATCTCTGCGGCTTGGGTGGCGTCTTCGGCTCAGGGCCACTGCTGGCTGGCGTCTCCCTCGCAATCTATGCGTACCGTCGTGTATCGCGGGCCAGTAGTGCACCCTAACAACGCGCTCCAGCCGACCGTCAAAGCGCTGCGCGGTTCGCCGTCGGCTGAGCTTGGGCGCTATGCCGCAGACCTCGACGCGCCTTGCCATGCCATATATGGTATAGGCACAATGCGGCATGTGGCGCATTGAGGAGCATCGCCGCGTCGACAAGCAGCTCGCCTCGGCGCCGCGGGAGAGCCTCAAGCGGTACGAAAAGTGGAAGGACATCGCCATGCTCTCCGGACCACCGGGGCTTCGTCTGATCAGAGGCTTCAGCGACGAAGCATTGCCCGGCGGGTGGAAAGGGCATCGGTCCTCACGCCTTGGGCTGCAATGGCGCGTCATCTACCGCACCGTGCCGGAGCAGCAGCTGTTTCAGGTGGTTTCGATCACCCCGCACGACTATCGGGGGCCGTAAATGAAGGAATTCCGCCCCGCGAAGAAGCGCGTCACTGTCTCGGTGGGTGAATCCGTGCGTATCGTTCGCGAGCTGCAAGGCTTGAGCCAGAATCAACTCGCGGAGCGCACGGGGATCCCTCAGGCCACGCTCTCTGCGATCGAGAACGGCCGCGTTCGCCTGGGCGTTGAGCGTGCAAAGGTGCTTGCGAAAGCCCTCAAATGCCACCCTGCCGTACTAGTGTTCCCGGGATGGGACGATCATCTACAAACTGCGGCATAACCTCCTGCTGCAGCCGACGCGCTGAAGCGCGCGGCTGAGCGCGGCGTTCGGCGTCATTGGGCACGCCCACGACATGGCTCGGATTGACCGCTCCCTTTTCTGTAGCTACACTAATCCGTCCGAATCGAGTTCGATCCCGCCAAAGATGCAGCAAACCGTGCCAGACACGGCGTGCCCTTGAGCTTGGCGCGGGAGCTTGACTGGGACGCTGCGCTCGCTTGGGTCGACCATCGGTTTGTCTACGACGAGATGCGCATGATCGCTCTCGCCCCCAAGACCAACACGCTCTACTACGTGGCATTCGTCGACCGCGGTGACCGACGCAGGATCATCACTCTCCGCCGGGCGACGCGTCGAGAGGTTAAGCACTATGTCGAAAACATCTAGACGTTCCAAGATCGCGATTCCGACCCAGGCGGAGGATCGAAGGATCCGCGCGGCCGCAAAGGCGGATCCCGACGCGCAGCCACTTTCCCCGAAGCAATTGAAATCGATGGTTCCGCTTCGTGCGCTCCGAGGCAGGCCAAAGTCGGAGAGCCCAAAGTTGCTCCTATCGGTCCGATACAGCCGAGACGTAGTGGAGTACTTCAAGTCCACAGGGGCTGGTTGGCAATCGCGCATGGATAGCGTTCTCCGTGCTTACGTCACCCGCCGATCGCGCGGCACGTAAGAATGACGCCGAACCAGCCCATCCACCGGACCCGTTCCGGCGGGCTTCGCCCGCCTACACGGGCCGGTGATGGGCGGCGTTAGCTTGCCGGAGGCTCAGTGCATTGACGGAACAAGATCTTCTGCGCCTTCTTCGTTTCTACCTTGCCTGCGTTGAGGCAGAGGACCGGCGCTCGCTGACCAAGAAGCTGTCCGCCCTGCATCGCTCCCTCATCTCGCCGTGGGACACAGAGGAACCGCTGTTCCATCCCGAAGCGTCTGAGATCATTCTGGAGGCGAGTCTCACTCCGGATCGCAAGGTTCTGCTTGGCGGAAGCGCGCTTGCCGGGGGCGTTGAGCGCTGGTTCTACGGCTATCCGATCTTTCTCGACGAGGGTGGCTTTCTCTCGCCGCTATTCGTGACAGAGGTCGACGTAGAGCACCTAAGCGACCACCGTTTTGCAGTGCGACCCGGGGACGCCAAGGAACTACAGGTCAACCATCATGTCTTCCGGCGCCAGCATACGCAGGCCGAGGAGTTGCGTGCGATTCAGGAGGCACTGGAAGGAGATTACGGCTCTTTCACGGACCGAGTCCGAACGGCCTTCGAGATGCTGGGTGTGCCCGCTCCTGACATCTCTCCGGATCGCCTGGAGCCCTATCCAAGGAGCGACTCGCCGCGCAGCCGCTGGGTCAATCGGCCAATCCTCTTCAAGAGCGAGCGAAGCGTGTACACCCACCACCTCCGGCGTGAGCTGGAGGCGCTTACCCAATACCCGCGCCTCTCCAACGCCCTCGGTGCGACGGCCGCCGGAATACTCGCTGGCATATCGCCACCGGCCTCAGGGAAGGCCACGCGAGAGGCTGAGTCGTTGCCTGCTCTCCTTCAAGTGCTGCCACTGAACCAAGGCCAGGAGGAAGCGGCGCGGGCAGGACTTCGTCACACCCTTACCGTCGTCACCGGGCCACCCGGGACAGGTAAGTCACAGGTCGTTGTCAATCTACTCGCTAGTTGTGCCCTCGCGGGGCGGCCGGTGCTGTTCGCCAGCAAGAACAACAAGGCCGTCGATGTTGTCCGTGACCGCCTACGAGAAATCCTTGGCGAAGAGCGGGACTGGACGCTTCGGCTCGGCAGCCGCAACGCGATGGACGAATCACGGCAAGAGATGGATGCGCGGTTGAATGCGCTTCGGCCCGATGCGGTGCCAACAGCTCCCGCGCCGAAGCTTCTCCATGACCTTGATGAAAAGGTGGTAGCAGGGCGCCGCCGAATCGAGAACCTGGAGCGCGTCCTAGTGGATTACGCTGGCCTCGAGCGGGACCGCCGTGTTGCCGAAGGTCTGGTGGAACAGGGATGGGTAGATGCATGGAGTGAGGCACGCAGTCCTTCTCCCGATCTATCGCGTGTCGAGCGACTGTCGGCGACTGCCGACGCTCTTGCCGGAAAACGCCCCGCCGGACTCTGGCTCAAGCTGAAGCGAGCGCTCTTCCCAGCCGTCCTCCTGCGGAAGCAGCGCGCCGAACTCGCGTCGCTCACGGCGCGGCTTCCTGAGAAGGTGCGTGCGGATCTGCTCGCTGTGGTTGACCTGCCGAGTGCGGAGGCGTTTGCCTCCCTCGCAGAGGCCTGCGGGCGGCTAGCCCGCTTGGCGCGCTGGCTCGCGACCGAGGATCGGTGCGCGCAGGCGCTCGCCAGGCTCGCTGCGGAGGACCCTACCAGCGTCCTCGCTGGGCACTTGGACGATCTCCAGCGCCGCCGAGCCGAACTCGCCTGCGATCAGTTCCGGGCGGCGTGGACGGCGCGCCTCGCACCCCGGGCCGCCTCCGTCAGATACGCGCTCGACCGGTACTTCGACCTATCGACAAGGTTGCGTCAGACCCGCGGCAGCGCGTTTTTCCAAGTTCTCGAACAGTTTAAGGGCGTCGTCCAATCTCTCGGTGGCGATCTTCCGGTCTGGGTCGTGACCAACCTATCTGTTCGGAACGCTCTCCCGCTGGAGCCAGCTCTATTCGACTTGGTAATTCTGGACGAGGCGAGTCAGTGTGACATCCCATCTGCGCTTCCGCTGCTCTTCAGAGCACGGCGCGCGCTCATCATCGGTGATCCGCGTCAGCTTCGCCACATCAGCACGCTGTCGCCTTCGGAAGAGGAAAGTCTGGCGGCGCAGCACGGCGTCGGCCACCTGCTGGAAACGTGGTCCTACAATCAGCGTTCACTCTACGCACTGGCCGAGGGAAACTTGATCGAACGCGGTGGGCGACCGCTCTTTCTTGCGGAACACTATAGATCTCACCCAGAAATCATCGAGTTCTCCAACCGCACGTTCTACCAGGGGCAGCTCATTCTGCGTACGCCTCTTGAAAAGCTGTGCGCGAGACTGGGAGGCGAGCGGCTCGGGGTCTTCTGGCACGATGTTCCCGGCACCGTCGCCCGCTCGTCGCGAAGCGCTGTCAACGACATCGAGCTACGGGCAGTAGTCGACCTTCTTGACGAATGGGCACGGACCGGATTCCTGCTCCGTGACGGGCTCAGTTTCGGGATCGTCACCCCATTCCGGCTCCAGATGGAGCGACTAGAGGAGATCG
The DNA here is from genome assembly GCA_035560005.1 of Burkholderiales bacterium. Taxonomy (NCBI): domain Bacteria; kingdom Pseudomonadati; phylum Pseudomonadota; class Betaproteobacteria; order Burkholderiales; species Burkholderiales bacterium. The sequence continues at coordinate 5,166 of DATMAN010000040.1, forward strand.
TACGCGAAAGGCCGTGGTGGGATCGTGTGAAAGGCCGGCTCACCGTCGGGACTGCTCACCGCTTCCAGGGCGATGAGCGGGATGTGATGGTCTTCTCACCCGTCGTGGCCAACGGGATGCTCCCGCGACTATCGCGCTGGGTCGCGGAGACCGACCAACTGCTCAACGTGGCTATCACCCGCGCACGAGGCGCGCTCCACGTCGTTGGCGATCGCCGTGCCTGCCAGGCGGCAGGCGGGTTCCTGGGCGAGTTTGCTGCCAGTGTCGGCGTGGGCGTCCCGACGCTCGGTGTCGCGCCCGCATTCGAATCGGCTGCTGAGGCAAGGATGGCCGAGCTCCTCACCGAGGCTGCGCTTTGGTACTTGCCGCAACAGCAATTCGGCCGCTACCGGCTCGATTTTCTGGTGGTCGCGCCGTGTGGTGGTCGATACAACGTTGAGGTCGATGGCAGACAGCACCTCACGGACGACGGAGTCCGCAGCGACGAAATCCGCGATGCGACAGTTACCGGAGCGGGAATCCGTGTGGTGCGGGTTAGTGCCCGCCAAGTCTTCGCCCAGGAGGAATCAGTACGCATCATGCTGCGACGGCTCGTCTGAGACGAATCTCAGCGAGAGCCATTGAAGACGGAGACGATAAACACGCAAGCCAACAACAGCATGCAGCGGACGGCGCTCCGCGCCGCCGCTGATGCTGGTCGTTATGTTTCATTCCGCCGATGAAGTGCTGGGTTTGCGGTAATGAAGCTCGCACCGGCGAGCACACGATCAAGAGATCCGACTTGCGCGCGATCTTTGGCCACGTTTCGCAGGATCGACCGCTTGGAGTTGACTACGTTTCCGTGGACGGTTTAGCGCTTGGGTCACAAGCGGTTATCCACAGGGGCGCGCGCCGGGCGCTTCGAACGCTGCCGGGCGCGCGGCCATGTGGGTAACCGCGCGCGCATGTTGCATTGAATGACGCCGCTCGAACTCGATCGGCGAGATTCTGCCAAGGCCCGAGTGACGCCGCGTCGGGTTGTACCAGCCTTCGATGAACTCGAAGATCGCCATCCTCGCTTCGGCCTTCGTGGCAAAGCGCCGGCGATCGAGCAGCTCGCATTCGAGCGTCGCGAAGAAGCTCTCGCACATGGCGTTGTCGTAGGCATCGCCCGCCGATCCCGTGGAGGGCCGGATTTTCGCCGCCTTGCAGCGCAGCCCGAACTCGATCGAGGTGTACTGCGTGCCGTGATCGGAATGGTGAACGGCTCCTTTGGCTTTGCGTTGCCCCGGTGCCATGTTGAGCGCGGCAAGGACCAGTTCCGTCCTCAGGTGCTCGGCCATCGCCCAACCGACGATTCTGCGGCTCGAGGCATCGAGCACGACCGCCAGGAACAGGAACCCCGCCCGGGTTGGAATGGAGGTGATGTCGGCGACCCGGAGCCGGTTCGGGGCATCGGCGCTGAATTCCCGCTGCACCAGATCGGCCCCCGGTGTGGCATCGGCGTTCCGCGTCGTCTCGTGATCACGAACTTACGGCGGCATACACCGCGAAGGCCCTCCCGCTTACATGAGCCGGGCGATGCGCTTCTTACCCACCCGGATGCCTTCATCGCGCAGGTCCTCCAGGATATTGGGCGCACCGTAGGCACCCTTGGAGCGCGCATGGTAGTGCCGGATGCGCGCCATCAATTGCGCATCCCGGATCGCGCGCGCCGACGGCTCGCGCTTGACCCACGCGTAGTAGCCGCTCGGGGAGACTGCAAACACGCGACACATCGTTCTCACCGGAAACTCGACCTGGTGCGCCGTCACGAACCGGAAGACTTCTTCGGTGTCGTGTCGGCCCCCCGTGCGAACCAGGCCGTGGCCTTTGCCAGGATCTCGCGCCCCAGCTTCACCTGGCGCAGCTTCGCCAGCTCTTCGCGTTCCAGGCTCGTCAGCACATCGCGGCGCTTGCCGCCGTCGGCCTCGGCGCGCTTGACCCAGTTACGGATCGTCTGCGCCGAGGGCTCGAACTCCTTCGCCAGCTCCTCCGGGCTGCGGCCGGCCCAGACCAACTCAATCAGTTTCCACCGAAACTCAGGCAGCTATGCAATGCGACTGCGGGCCATCGTGGACCTCCCTTTCGACCAACATTGAAATGTGTCCACGAAAGCGGGTCAACTCCACGCGCCGGTGGCTGCGCGCTTATGCCGCAACGTCAACGTACTCGACACGGCTCTCGGGCTGCGGAATCGGAAGACCGTCCTCGCGCATACCTTCAAGGTGAAACTCAATGGCCTCCCGGATCTGCGCCTCGGCTTCCTCGACAGTTGCGCCCGTCGCGACGCAGCCCGGAAGATCCGGCACATACGCCGAGAAATTGCCTTCAGCCTTTTCGATTACGATCGCATAGCGCATACCCACCTCACTTCTTCAGACCCGCCTGCTTCAAAATGCTGTTCAAGGTGCCAGCAGCCAGATCGTCGTTCGGTTTTCCCGGAACAGTGACTCGGCCCGGTTTCGTCGAATGCTTGAATTGACGATGGCTGCCTCGGGTCGCCACCAAGTACCAGCCATCGTCGCTAAGCATTCGAAGTACATCACGAACCTTCATCCAGTGAGGATATCAGGACCGCCGAACTTCGCCCGACGTCCGAATTTTGTTGTGGCGTAACGTCAGCGGCCACCGCCGCGCGCCGCTCTTGCGCGTGTCCGTGTGGCCGCTTTGTTAGACCTCGCCTCTTGATGCGACGTAGCGCCTCGTTGATGCGCGACTGATAGCCGGGGCCTTGCGAACGGACGAACGCAATGACATCGGCGTCCAGGCGAATGGTAGCAAGAACCTTCGTCGGCGCCTTCTGCGGCCCACGACCTCGGCGAAGGACGGGCGGGCCGAGCATGTCCTCTGACCAAGGAGGATTGTCGCGGTCAACCACCCTTGCGGAGGTACTCTTCGGCGGCCTCAAAGTAATAGCGCGCTTCATAGGGTGCGGCCTTGCGTAACGAGGTGACATGCATGTCGTCGTCGCGCTCGGTGTACACCAGGACGACGACCTCGGCATTCGGAAGCCCGAACGTCACCACGAGCACGGCGTCGGCCCGCGCCTTCACCCGGCGCAAGGGGTGATCGGCCGGAACGCGCTCCTCGACCGAGACGTAGCTGAACAAGGCACCCGGAGCATCGACCTGGCCGCGCATTCTTCTTCTCGCTCGAACGAGGCTACCACTATTACCGTCTGTCGCGATGATCGTTCGCGGGGTTTTTCAGCACCCTGTTAGAGCAGAGGATTACTTCAGAGTGTCCCTAATGGGTGACCCCGATTCTGGCGCAGTCCGGGTTACCGCACCACCTTGAACAGGTTGTTGAAGCTGTCGGTCCAGGGCTTGAGACCCGGGATCGGCTCGATTTCCTCGGCGTCGGCGAAGCGCTTGTCGGCGAGCAGGATCTCGTTCTCGGTGACGAGCACGTAGGAGGTGCCGGAGTACTTTTCCTCGCTCGGATCGTCCTCGACGAGGATCGCCTTCATGCCCTCGGCCTCGGCGACGAGCTTCACCAGCGGGGCGAGCTTCACGAACCGGTTGGTGACGTTGTAGACGATCACGCCGCCGGGCGCGAGATGGCGGCGGTACACGCGCAGCGCCTCGCGCGTGAGGAGGTGAATCGGGATCGAGCCGCTGGAGAACGCATCCACCGAAAGGAGATCGAACTTCTGCGGCGGATCGCGCTCGAGGTTGAGCCGCCCGTCGCCGGTGACGATGTCTATTTTGGCTTTCGATTCCCTGAGGTACCAGAAGTGCTCGCGCGCGATGCGCACCACTTCCGGGTCCAGCTCGTAGATGCGGAAGTAGTCGCCCGGCTGCGCCCAGGCGGTGAAGACGCCGACGCCGAGACCCACGATGCCCACCCGCCGCGGCCGGCCGTTGTAGAAGTCGAGCGCGCGTGCAATGCCCGAGGTCGGCCCGAAGTAGCTGATCGGCTGCGCGCGCAGCGCCGGATCGGTGTATTCCCAGCCGTGGTTGATGACCCCGTGCACGAGGCTGCGGGTGGTGTGCGCGTCGCCCCGGTCGGTCTCCTTCACGCGCAGCGCGCCGTAGAAGTTGCGGGTGACGAGCAGTGCATTGGCGCGCACGTAGGCGAGATATTCGTAGGCGAACCACGCCACCGTCGCGCTCACCGCGAGCGCCACCGCGGGCGTCGCGACCGCCACCGTGCGGTGGGCGATTTTCCAGCGCGTCGGCCAGGTGAGCCAGGCGGCGAGCAGCCCGCAGGCGACGAGCGCGATCGGCAGCTCAAGGTAGAAGTCGAACACGCGCGGCGCCACCAGCCCGACGAAGAGGCCGCCGGCCGCGCCGCCCAGAGACACCATCAGGTAAAAGCGCGTGAGGTACTTCGGCGCCGGGCGCATCGCCGCCAGTTCCCCGTGGCAGAACATGCAGGCGGCGAAGAGCCCGGCGCTGTAGAGCGCGATCGAGGCGCGGATGTTCATGACGCCGAGGTTCTCGTAGAGGAAATAGGCCATCGCGACGAGCAGGGCGAAGAGCAGCGGCAGGCCCCAGGCGCGCGAATACCAGCCGCTCACGCCGCGGCGCGACGTGACGTCGAAGACGAGGATGAACGAGGCGAGGTAGAGCACCAGCGGCAGGATCCAGATGAACGGAACCGAGGCGATGTTCTGCGTAATGTGGTTGGTGACGGCGAGCAGCATCAGCGAGCCCAGCGCCGAAAGTCCGAGCCAGAGCAGGTAATCGGGCGCGCGCGGGGCCCGCGCCGGCTGCGCCGCTTCGACCGTCGCCGCCGCCACCGGGGCGGCGGCCGGCTCGTCGTGGCGCGCCGCCTTCCATGCCGCGGCGACGCAGAGCGCGGCGAACGCGGCGTAGAGGGCGCTCCAGCCCCACGCCTGCCCGTCCAGCGACACCAGAGGCTCGATCAGCGGCGGATAGCCGATGAGGGCGGTGAGCGAGGCGAGGTTGGAGAGCGCGAACAGCCGGTACACCGTGCCGCGGGGGAAGGTGCGCGCGAACCAAGCCTGCACCAGCGGCCCGGTGGTCGAGAGCAGGAAGTAGGGCAGCCCGATGGTGGCGGTAAGCAGCAGCAGGATGCGGCTCGTGGGCTCGGTGTCGGGATCCGGCTTCCACGATTCGGCGGCGAGGATCGGCAGGAAGGCGAGGCTCGCGACGAGGAGCACGGTGTGCAGGACCGCCTGCGCGCGCGGAGCGAGCTTGCGCGCGACGGCATCCGAGTACGCATAGCCCGCGAGCAGCACGACCTGGAAGAACACCATGCAGGTGGTCCACACCGCCGCGGTGCCGCCGAACCACGGCAGGATCTGCTTGGCGATGATCGGCTGCACGAGAAAGAGCAGGAACGCGCTCGTGAAGACGGTGGCGGCGAAAAGAA
>DATMAN010000041.1 GCA_035560005.1 Burkholderiales bacterium
GACCCGCCGGCGGCGCTGGCGGCGCTGGCGCGGGTGGACGGGGTCATGCTCGGGCGCGCGGCGTATCACGATTCGTACGTGCTCGCCCGCCTCGACGCCGCAATATTCGGAAGGGCCGCCCCGACGCGCGCACAGATAATCGAGGCGATGATGGAGTACGCCTGGCGTGAAGTCGCGCTTGGCACGCCGCTGCGCGCGATCACGCGGCATATGCTGGGCCTCTACCACGGCGAGCCGGGCGCGCGCATCTGGCGTCGCATGCTCTCCGACGCGCAACGGCTCGCCCGCAACGATCCGAAGCTGTTGCTGGAGGCCATGAAAGCGACCGAAGGCCGCAAAAGCCCGGCGGTCGAAGTGGCCTGAGCGGCGGCTCGCATCGGCCCGCTGCGGCCGCCCGGCTATCCACACGCCCAGAAGAACGCTGCCTTGCAAGTTTTGCGTTTCGCTTTTCCCTGTTCCCGCGGGCGATTGCTTTCCCCGAGCCGCGGTCAAGGCATGACCCCACGCACGCGTACTGGAGCCCCCGGGACTCGTCTAGAATCCGCCTGAGCACTACCGGCACGGTGGACAACACATAGGCAAAGAGGCCCGTAACAATGCAGATCGTCAATCTCGGCACAACAGGTTTGAAAGTTTCCCGAATCTGTCTCGGATGCATGACGTACGGTTCCTCGAAATGGCGCGACTGGGTACTGGACTACGACGCGTCCGTGCCGTTCATCCGGCAGGCGTGGGAAGCGGGCATCAATTTCTTCGACACCGCGGACATGTATTCGCGCGGCGAAAGCGAGGTCGTGCTCGGGCGCGCGCTGAAGGAACTCGGCATTCCACGGGACCGGGTGGTGGTCGCGACCAAAGTCTACAACCCGATGGGTGACGACCCCAACCAGCGCGGGCTGTCGCGCAAGCACATCGTGCACGCCATCGACGACAGCCTGCGGCGCCTGGGCATGGACTACGTGGATCTGTACCAGATTCACCGCTTCGACAAGACCACGCCCATCGAGGAGACGCTGGAAGCGCTGACCGATGTGGTGAAGGCGGGAAAGGCGCTCTACATCGGAGCGTCTTCGATGTACGCCTGGCAGTTCGCGAAGATGCTCTACGTCGCGGACCTCAAGGGCTACAGCCGTTTTGTCACGATGCAGAACCACTACAACCTGGTCTATCGCGAGGAAGAGCGCGAGATGATTCCGCTGTGCAGCGAGGAGGGTGTCGCGATCATCCCCTGGAGCCCGCTCGCACGCGGTTTTCTGGCGGGCAATCGTTCGAAGCGGGACTGGGGCGAGACGAAACGCGCCAAGTCGGACGATTTCGCGCATCAGCTCTACTACCAGGACTCCGACTTCGCCGTGGTGGAGCGCGTGACGCAGATCGCAAGACAGCGTGGCGTGGTCAATGCACAGATCGCCCTGGCGTGGCTGCTGCAGCAGCCGGGCGTGACCGCGCCCATCATCGGTGCGACCAAACCGCACCACATCGACGACGCCGTCAAGGCAATCGACATCAGGCTCACCGAGGAAGAACTGAAAGCGCTCGCGGAGCCGTATCAGCCGCATCGTGTCCTCGGTCATTGAAGCAAGGAAGAGCGGGATACGAAGGCTCCGTCGTCTTTGCTGCCTGCCTTCGTGTCCTCCCGTTTCGTTCCGCAGACCGATTTCGTGGCGCGATCATGAAAGTCCGCTTCGATACCTACTACCGTTACGACGACCTCACCCGGATTCTTTCCGACTGGGGAATCGAGCATTCCCAGCTGTTGCGCGTCGAACCCGTTGGCAAGAGCTTCGAGGGCCGCGACATCCTGGTCGCGCGGGTCACCAACTTCCGCAGCGGGCCGGACCACGAGAAACCTGCGCTGTGGGCCGACGGCAACATCCATGCCTCGGAATTGGCGGGATCCATGGCCTGCCTGCATCTGTTGCACACGCTGCTCACCGGGTACGGCAAGGACCGTGACATCACGCGCTGCCTGGATACCCGCGCCTTTTACATATGCCCGCGAGTCAATCCCGACGGCGCCGAGTGGGCGCTGGAGGTGCCGCCGCGCATCGTGCGCTCGAGCACCCGCCCCTACCCCTACGACGAAGAACCGCTGGAAGGACTGAAGCGCGAAGATATCGACGGCGACGGGCGCATCCTCACGATGCGCGTTCCCGATCCCAACGGGCCGTGGAAGGCTTTCGAGCGCGATCCGCGCATTCTCGTGCGCCGCGATCCGACCGAGAGCGGGGGGCGCTACTACCGGGTGCTGCCCGAAGGACGCATCGAGAACTGGGATGGAGTAACCCTGCGCCTGCAACCGAAGAAAGAACGCCTGGATCTGAACCGCAACTTTCCGGCCTTCTGGCGCACGGAGGCCGAGCAGCACGGTGCCGGTCCTTTCCCCACGTCGGAACCCGAGATCGCGGCACTCGCCCGCTTCATCGCTGCTCACCCCAACATCACCGCCGCCGTCGCGTTCCACACCTACAGCGGCGTGCTGCTGCGCCCCTACTCCCATCAGGCGGACGAGCTGATGCCGGCGGAGGATTTGTGGACTTATCAGAAGATCGGCGCTCAGGGCACGGAGATGACCGGATATCCGGCGGTGTCCTCCTACCACGACTTCCGCTACCACCCGAAGGAAGTCATCACCGGCGACTTCGACTCGTGGATGTACGAGCACCGCGGCGTGTACGCCTGGACCGTGGAGATCTGGAGCCCGCAGCGGCAAGCCGGCATCGAGAACTACAAGTTCATCGACTGGTACCGCGAGCACCCGCCGGAGGACGACCTGAAGCTGATGAAATGGAACGATACCGCCCTGGCCGGCAGAGGGTTTGTCGACTGGTACCCGTTCGATCATCCGCAACTGGGCAGGGTCGAACTGGGTGGCTGGGACAGCCTGTACACGTGGACCAATCCGCCGCACGCGCTTCTGGAAAAGGAACTCGCGCCGCTGTCGAGGTGGCTGACCTGGCATTGCCTCATCTCGCCGCGGCTGGAAGTTCTCGAGGCTTCCGCAAGCCCGCTTTCCCCCGACGCTTGGCGCGTGCGCCTGGCCGTCCACAACACCGGCTGGCTACCCAGCTACGTCACCCGGCACGCCAAGAACAAGAAGTTCTGCCGTGGCGTGATCTGCGAGCTGGAGCTGCCCGAGGGCGCGATTCTGGTCACGGGCAAGTTGCGCGAAGAGGCCGGTGAGCTGGAAGGGCGGGCCTACAAGCCTGCAGCCGCGAATACCTGGGCCGGGACCGCAGCGGACGAGACCAGCGACCGCCTCAAGGTCGAATGGGTCGTGCGCGGAAAGAAAGGCCAGGTACTCGGGCTTGCAGCCCGACATGAGCGCGCAGGCACGGTCCGCGCGCGGGTGCAGCTGCGCTGAAGCTAGCGGCGCGCGGACGATCAGCCCGCGTGCTTCAACCGGCGGCGACCCCCGCCGAGGCCTGCGCGTCCGCGCCCGCAGGGCGCAGCGCATCGGGTTGCTCGTGCGCAAGACCGCACAAGTCGAAACGTCGCTGCGGCACCGGCTTGACGATGGCGAAGTAAGGAGAGACGTCGAAATCGCGCGGCACGCAAAGGCCCGAATGACGCGGGGCGGCAAGCTGGCTGTTGTCGGGCGGGAATACGGGGTAGCGGACCGACTGGAACGCCTGCGCGATCAGCGTCGAGCAGACCGCCTTGCCCGGTTCGCCGCGCTCGGGCAACGGTCCGCGCCCCCTGCGCAGCCGGGCCGGCAGCAGCGGGAGGGAGTATCGGGCGAGCCCGAACACACGCTTCAGATCGTACTTCTTGCCAAGGTTCGCGGCCATGAAGCCGACCAGCCGGGAAGCCTCGTCCCTTGTCAGTCCGGCCGGCCGGCAGATCCGGGTGTGGAAGCCCTCATAGGTGGACAAGGGCACCGCGCACACGCCTCTGACCAGATCGGCTTCGATGAGCACATTGGGTTCGGGGCCGTCGCCAGCCACTCCCGGGACCTCGCCCACGTACAGCGCCGCGTGCGACCAGGTGGATTGCGTCGCGTATCGGATGAGTGCGCCGATGCGCGTGTTGCCCTCGACCAGCAACACGTCGCCCGGTTGCAACAGTGCGCGCAACTCCTCGGTGCGCGCCGTCGCCAGTGGCCGGAATCGCGCGGCCGGGTGGCTCAGGAAGCGGACCAGGACATTGGCGATGGCGGCAAACATCGCAGGTTCTCCACCGTGTACGCGACCGCGTTGTCCGGACCCAGCCAGCCGATCCCGCCGCAGGTGGTGCAGCGGGCAGACTTTCTCCCGCAGCACGTTGCGCAGGCGCGCGATTGCGCCTGGTCCGATCGGTGCACGTCCCGCACGTAACCCCGTCCTTTGCATTCAGGACAGGTCGCGATGCCGGAGCCGTGGCATTCATCGCAGGGCAGCATGGCTGGCTCTCCTCTGGTTGCGCTTGCGCGATGCGGCCGGCACTGCGGCCGCGATACCACTGTAGGAGCACGCGCAGGGACAAGAAATCCGACTTTCGATATATACGTCGCGGCACGCGGGCCGGCCTTACACAGGCACGGAGGCTAGAATGCAGCTGCCTGCACACAATTGCGTGAACAGGCAGTGCCGGGCGTCGCGTGGGGGTCGGATCCTGGATATGAGGCTGACGATTGCTTTGCTGGCTGCGTGCGTGTTGATCGGCGCTCAGGCGGGGGCCTGGGCGGCAGAAGCACAGAGCGACGTCAGGAAGGCCGCCAGACAGATGGGCAGCGACGCCAAGCAGATGGGCAAGCAGGTCGGCAAGACCGCCAGGAAGGTGGGCAAGGACGTCGGCAAAGCCTCGAGCCGGGCCGCCCGGACCATCAAGAAGGAGTTCAAGGAAGACTTCCTCGACAAGAAGGACGACGACAAGCCGGTGAGGAATTCAGCGCAGCGCGCGGGCCGGCAATAGGTCCGGGCGCACTCTCAGAAGGGAATCCCGACTCGCGCAGCCGGCGCATTCACTGCATCGAGCACAGCC
>DATMAN010000042.1 GCA_035560005.1 Burkholderiales bacterium
CGTCGGCGGGCCGGAGCACTCCACGCTCTCGAACGACGCGTTCCCGTCGCGCGAGTTCGATTTCATGCTCTCCAACCCGCCGTACGGCAAGAGCTGGAAAGCCGACCTTGAGCGCATGGGCGGCAAGGACGGCATCAAGGATCCGCGCTTCGTCGTCCAGCATCGGGGCGAGGAACTGTCGCTCGTCACCCGCACGAGCGACGGCCAGATGCTGTTCCTCGTCAACCTGCTCAGCAAGATGAAGCGGGCGACCCGCCTCGGCAGCCGCATCGCCGAGGTGCACAACGGCAGTTCGCTTTTCACCGGGGACGCCGGGCAGGGCGAGAGCAACATCCGCCGCTGGATCATCGAGAACGACTGGCTGGAAGCCATCGTCGCGCTGCCGCTCAACATGTTCTACAACACCGGCATCGCCACCTACATCTGGGTGCTGACCAACCGCAAGCCGGCGCACCGCCAGGGCAAGGTGCAGCTGATCGACGCCACGCAGTGGTTCAAGCCGCTGCGCAAGAACCTGGGCAAGAAAAACTGCGAACTGTCGGAAGAGGACATCGCGCGCATCTGCGACGTGTTCCTGAAGTTCGAGGAGACCGGGCAGTCGAAGATCTTCCCGAACGCCGCCTTCGGCTACTGGAAAGTGACGGTCGAGCGCCCGCTACGCCTGATGGGCATAGACCCCGAGCAGGCGTATACGCCGAAGGAGATCAAGACGCTGAAGGAGACCGCCGAGCGCGCCGACGACGCGCCGTGCGTCATCAAAAAGATCCACAAGAAGGGGACGGCCGCCGACCCGCTGCGCGGCTTGTTCGAGGTGACGATCGAGGGCAAGCCTGCCGTGGTCGAATACGAGCCCGACCCGGATCTTCGCGACACCGAGCAGGTGCCGCTGCTGGAAGACGGCGGTATCGAGGCCTTCATCCGGCGCGAGGTGCTGCCTCACGCGCCCGACGCTTGGTACGTGCCCGAGAGCGTCAAGACCGGCTACGAGATCAGCTTCACCCGCTATTTCTATAAGCCGCAGCCGCTGCGAACTCTGGAAGAGATTCGGGCGGACATCCTCGCGCTGGAGAAAGAGACCGAGGGATTGCTCGGCGAGATCATTGGGGGCAAGTCATGAAGGACGCGCAGAAGCCAGACCATGTCAGCCTGACCACGCTGATCGGCCGTCTGCGCGAAGGCCGCTACGTGATCCCCGACTTCCAGCGCGAATTCGAGTGGAAGCCATGGGACATCCGGGAGCTTCTGCGCTCGATCTTCCTCGACTACTACATCGGAAGCCTGCTGCTGTGGAAGGGCAAGCCTGAGAACTTCGCCGCATTGGCTTGCGAGCCGCTTTATGGGTTCCAGGGCAAGGCGGACCCCTCGCACATCGTGCTGGACGGCCAGCAGCGGCTGACCGCGATGTACTACGCCTTCCTGGCGCCGGATGTCCCGGCACCCAGTCGCCAGAACCGCTTTCTTTACTTTATCCGCGTCGATCGGTTCATGGAGGAAGCGTACGACCAGGCCTTCGAGTACGACTGGACGCAGCGCGGCGAAAAGCTGCTTGAAGATCGCGCCGCGCAGTTCGACAGCCACATGTTTCCGCTCGCCGTGGTGGGCCAAGGCGGATGGGCGCTGCCCAACTGGGTGCAGGACTACGAGAAGCACTGGCAGGCAAAAGAGAAGGAGGCAGCGCAGGCCGGCGACGGCCCTGCGGCCGAGATTGCGGCACGACACGCAGCGAATGCCCGGGCGTTCGGCGAACACCTGAAGGGCATCACGGAGCAGTACCAGATCGCGTACATCGAGCTCGATCGCGACCTCGAGCTGGACAAGGTCTGCGACATCTTCACGCAGATCAACAGCCGCGGCATCCGACTCGACGTGTTCGACCTCGTCAACGCACTGCTCAAGCCCAAGGGGTTGCAGCTCAGGCACCTCTGGCGGGAAGCTGCGCCGCGCCTGGAGTTCGTCGAAAGCGAGCGGCTCAACGTCTACATCCTGCAGGTGATGTCGATCTTGCGGCAGGCTTACTGCTCACCGAAGTACCTGTACTTCCTGCTACCCGGGCAGGAGAAGAAGGTGCGCGAAGCCGGTGGCTCGCTGCGCAAGGAAGTGCTCGTGCCCACTGTGCAGGACTTCGAAAGGCGCTGGCGCGATGCGGTGGATGCTCTCGAACGGGCGATCAACCTGCTGCGCCACCCGCAGGAGTTCGGCGCAATCTCGTCGCAATACCTGCCGTACGTATCGATCCTCCCGGCGTTTGCCGCGGCGCTGGCCGCGGCGCGATCGCTGCCTGCCAACCGGCAGCTCGACGGCCAGCGCAAGCTGCGCCACTGGTACTGGGCCAGCGTATTCACGAACCGCTATTCCGGGTCCGTGGAGTCGACGACCGCGCGTGACTATTTGGATCTGAAGGCCTGGTTCGACAACGACGACGCCGAGCCTGCGCTGATCGCAGAGTTCAAGGCCCGCTTCCGGACGCTGGACCTTCGCCGCGAGACGAAACGCGGAACCTCCGTCTACAACGGTGTCTTCAATCTGCTGGTCCTGCGCGGTGCGCGGGACTGGATGGCGGGTACCGTGCCGCAATTCGGTGATCTCGACGACCACCACATCGTCCCGAAAAGCAAAGCCAAGGAGCTGAAGCTCGAGACTTCGGTCGATACGATCCTGAACCGCACGCCCCTGACCGCCGACACCAATCGTAACGTGATCAACGACCGGCTGCCGAACGAGTATCTGCCGGAACTCATCGCAGCCAACGGCGAGGCCACGGTCCGCGCGACGCTCGAGTCGCACTTCATCTCGCCGGCGGCCTTCGACATCCTGCTGCGAAAGCCCTTCGCCGCCGGCGACTTCGAGGACTTCCTGGCCGAACGGCAGCGCACCATCCAGGAAGCGATCGAGGACCTGCTAATTAAAGAGCGGCTGGATCTGCCGCCGCAACTGCGCGAGCTCGACGCGCAGATCGAGAAGATCGAGCTGGCCCTGCGGCAAGCGATCTGCGAAGCCCTTGCGGGCGACGAGTCGAAGCTGCCGCCGCACGTCCAGCAGAAGATCAACGAGCGGCTCCAGTCCATGGCCAAGAAGAACGCCGCGCTCGACGCAAATCACTACGCGACACTGGCCGGCAAGCTCGAGTACGCGGACCTTCGAGAACTGCAGGACACCGTGGCGAGCAAAGCGCTTGGCCCGCTGTTTCAGGCGCGCTTCCCGAACAAGGAGACGCTGTCCAAGCGCTTCGATCAGCTCGCGGAGCTGCGCAACGGCATCCGCCACAGCCGCACCGTCGATGAGGTGACGCGCAAGGAAGGCGAGGCGGCCATCTTGTGGTTCAAGCAGGTGCTCGGGCCATGATTCAAACAGGGCATGACGAGGGCCTCAAGCTGGCTCGTCTTCTCATGGTGCTGAGCAGCGTTTCGCCGCTCTTCATCCTATGGGCGATCCGTGGCACGGCTCTGATTCCCGATGTCTACTTCCTTACGTTCTGCGCAGCGATGGTCGTGGGACCAAATGCCTTCCTCTGGTATCGCATCCGGATCGCCCGCCAGCGAGGTGACACGAGAGAGCTAGCCATTGCGGCCGTCGAGGACAACCGGGAGCACTTGCTCGTATATCTGTTCGCGATGCTTCTGCCGTTCTACGCCGACACGCTGGCTACCTGGCGCACGCTGGCCGCAGCGTTGGCGGGGCTGGGGTTCGTGGTGTTCATGTTCTGGCACTTGAACTTGCATTACATGAACATTCTCTTTGCGCTGTTCGGCTACCGAGTCTTCAGCCTGTACCCAGCGGCAGACGGTAATCCTCTGAGTGGACGAAGCAACTACGTCCTGATCACGCCGCGTGTGAGCGTTGCATCCGGAGAGCGTATCCGAGCCTATCGGCTGAGCGATACCGTCTATTTCGAGGCGCGGAGATGAAGCTGCAATTCGATCTGCAGAGCATCAAGCACGTCGAGTTCGGTGTCGGGCGAGACATCGACGACGCTCGCACCTATGCCTACGTTCCAGTTGACGCTGGCGTGCAGCAAGCGTTGCGCGAAATGGTTGATGCAACCTGGGCGGCAATGCGGCAGCTAACCGCTGATCCGCCGCTATACGAACCTTCGGAGAAGCACGCTAGCGAGGAGTATCTGCACCTTCCGCTTGACGACGAGTTGAGCGCGCCTCTGAAATCGCTCCATGAGGCCGTCAACCTCGACCCAGCAGCGAACGCGCTTCAGGACCCCGGAAAGGTGTTCTGCTACTTCGCCCGTCTGACCGACGCCAAAGGGCGAAAGCTCACCGCGCTGCGGCGTGCCACTCAGTTCAAGGGCGTCCTGAAGAATCGGCTGATCAGGTTCGCCGATGACACCCTCAGGATCATCGAAGACCGGGTCTTCAAGCTCGACACGGACTTCGACGTTCTCATCGATGATGCCGCGATCCACATCCTTAGGCCGAGCGGGTTCGAGTTTGCCGGGCAGCTTCAATCGGCGATCTTGGCGGCGGTACCCAAAAACGCAAAGGCGCTTCAGCACGACATCGCCTTCGTCGATTTCGGCGGCATCGCGGCCTATGCGGCCACGCATCCGCGGGCGGCGAGGTACCTCGCGTCCATTCGTGGGCAGAAGGAGTCGAAGAACATCGACAAGCGCAATCTCAAGAAACTTTGCAAAGCGACCGGCGTGGATTTCAGCGAGATCAACGGGAAGCTTGTTGTCGATGAGGGTCACGTCATGGGCTTCTTGGAGGTGCTTGATCGTCGGCGCTACGAAGTCGAACTCGTCAAGGATCAACCGGAGCACTATCGAGCGGCCAGCCGCGCGCCGCTTCAGAAGAAGCCCGGAGGCAAGCCGTGACGGAACGGCAGACGCTGCTCGAGTCGATCGCCCAGACCACCGCTGACTACCGAGCGGGTGATCTTCCGGCGCCGACCGCCGAGCATGTCGACCGTTGGGTCTGCCAGTTCGGCGCGGAGGTTCAGGTTCCTCTGCTTCGGGAACTCGACCACGTGCTCAAGCAGACGTACTTTGCGCGCGCGACGGTCAGTCAGTTCTTCGGAAGGCAGATCGCGCACAAGACTCTCGCTGGGGGCCAACCGTGCGATTTCTGGCGCAAGGCACATTTCCTGGACATCCAGCAGAACGGTCACAGCCAGGCGGAGATCCGGCAGCTTTTCGGCGAAGCCCTGAAGACACAGTGTGGCCTCGACATCGAGCAGTGTGGCGTCGACGGAGGCGACTTCATCTACCTCGATGACGTACTGTTCACAGGCGGGCGCATCGGTTCTGACTTGTCGTCCTGGATTGACAAGGCTGCACCACCTCAAGGTACGGTTCACGTGCTGGTTATCGCTGCTCACCGGTTCGGCGAGTGGAAATGCAAAGAGCGCCTGAAGGATGTCGCAGGGCAAGCAGGCAAGAATCTGAAGTTCGAGTTTTGGGCTGCGTTGCGCATCGAGAACCGCAACAGGTACCGCGCGACCTCTGAAGTGCTGTGGCCCGCCGTGATCCCGGATGACGCGACGTTGAAGGCATATATGGCCGAGGAACGGAAGTTCCCGTTCGAGCCGCGAGCGCCTGGTGGAAAGCTTGAGCACCAGATCTTCTCGTCGGAGGACGGTCGCCAGCTTCTCGAACGCGAACTCCTGTTGGCAGGCATGCGCATTCGCTCCTTCAGCCAGAACCCAAGCAGGGCCCTGCGCCCGCTCGGCTTCAGCCCCTTCGGTCTGGGGTTTGGGTCGATGATCGTCACGTATCGCAATTGTCCGAACAACGTACCGCTGGCTCTCTGGTGGGGCGACCCCGAGGCTGGAGCGGGTCACCCGTTCTCCAAGTGGTATCCGCTCTTGCCGCGAAAGACCTACGCACAGGATATCGATTCCGATGTCTTCGACCTCTGAGCGCCAAACGAACGACCAGACGCGGACCTACGACCGCGCGAGCAGCGTCGTCTTCCTGAAGACGGATGCACCGTTCGGCGGCCTGTCCAACATGGCGGGCGGTTTCCCGCTGCATGTGCATGGCACCCGCATCTACACATCCGAAGCGCTGTATCAGGCCTGCCGCTTCCCGCACCTGCCGGAGGTCCAACGGCTGATCATCGGGCAGGCGAGCCCGATGACGGCCAAGATGAAGAGCAAGCCGCATCGCAAGGACTCGCGCCCCGATTGGGATCGGGTGCGCGTCAAGGTGATGCGCTGGTGCCTGCGTGTCAAGCTGGTGCAGAACTGGGCGAAGTTCAGCGAGCTCTTGCTGCGGACAGGCGATCGACCGATCGTCGAGGAGTCACGCAGGGATGACTTCTGGGGCGCGAAGCCTGTGGACGACCAGACCCTGGTGGGCATGAACGTCCTCGGGCGCCTGTTGATGGAACTGCGGGAAGCTGTCAAGTCGCAAGGGCGCGACGCGTTCTTGACCGTGGAGCCACCGGACATACCTGAGTTCCTGTTTCTTGGTCGGCCGATTACGGCGATCGGCGAGAGTGAGCTGACAACAGGGGATTCCAAAGCGACGCCTGCCCCTGTTTCCAGTTCCCGTCGGCCTGTGCAGGATGGCATCGATCAACCGTCGCTGTTCGATGCCCCATCGGCAAGGGAAGCGCCGCCGCCCGCATACGTGACGCCGAAGGCGCCCGGAGGCGCGCCGTTGGGTGACCTCAAGCCGTATCCCGCGATGAAGGACTCCGGGGTGCCGTGGCTTGGGCAGGTACCGGAACATTGGCAGGTCTCGCCTGCGTTCGCCGTGTACAGACCGAGGCAGGTCAAGAATACCGGCTTGGGCGAATCGACCGTGCTGTCGTTGAGCTACGGCCGAATCATCGTCAAAGCGCCCGAGAAGTTGCGTGGTTTGGTGCCCGAGTCATTCGAGACCTACCAGATCGTCGAACCGGGCAACATAATCGTTCGCACCACGGATCTGCAGAACGACCAAACGAGCCTCCGGGTTGGGCATGCGCGCCATCGCGGCATCATCACCGCCGCGTACATGTGCCTGGAGACGAAGCCGATCGTGCTGAATGAGTTCGGCTATCAATACCTGAACGCCTATGACCTGCTGAAGATCATCTATGGGTTCGGCTCCGGGCTAAGGCAGAACCTTGACTTCAGCGACATCAAGCGCATGCCTGTGCTGGTGCCGCCAAGAGACGAACAAGCCGCCATCGTCCGCTTCCTCGACCACGCGGACCGGCGGATTCGGCGGTACATCCGCGCCAAGCAGAAGCTGATCAAGCTGCTGGAGGAATACAAGCAGGCCATCATCCATCGCGCCGTCACCCGCGGCCTTCACCCCAACGTCCGCCTCAAGCCCTCCGGCGGGGAGTGGCTGGGGGATGTGCCGGAGCATTGGGAGGTCCTGACGCTCCGACGCGTCATTACGCGTGCAGTTGATGGGCCGCACCACTCGCCGCGGTATCTGGACAGCGGGATCCCGTTTCTGTCAGCGCGAAACATTAAGGCTGATCGTTGGAGTCTCGGCGATGCTAAGTACATCTCCGAGGCGGATTACGCGGAGTTCAGCAAGCGCGTTGTACCCGAGGTTGGCGACGTTCTATACACGAAAGGGGGTACGACAGGGGTCGCACGCGCAGTCGACCTACGCTTTCGATTCCAAGTCTGGGTTCACGTGGCGGTCTTGAAGGTGAAGAGGTACAAAGTCCTGCCCGAATACCTTGCGCTCGTCCTGAACTCTCCTCCTTGCTACGAGCAAGCTCAACTATTCACCCGTGGGGCGACCAACCAAGATCTCGGCCTTGGCCGAATGAAGGGGATTGTGCTCGCCCTCCCTGGGCTCTCCGAGCAGGAAGAGCTTCTCAGGGCACTCGAAGAGCGTACCCGCGGTCTGAACGACGCGGCTGAGAAAGCACGCCGCGAGATCGATCTACTTTGCGAATACCGCACCCGCCTGATTGCCGACGTGGTCACCGGCAAGCTCGACGTGCGCGAGGCGGCGGCGCGGTTGCCGCAGGAAGCCGAAGACCTCGAGCCGCTCGACGAAGCCGAGGTCGAGCGCGACGCGGAGGAGAGCGACGCCGGCGACGGCGACGCAATGCCCGAGGAGGCCGAGGCGTGACCGTGCCGGCGCAGCCGAAGCTCTATCACATCGCGCACGTTGACCGGCTGCCGTCGATCGTGGCTGATCAGTGTCTCTGGTGCGATCGAGAGGTCGTGCGGCGGGCGCCACCCGGCACCACAATCGGCATGAACAGCATCAAGCAGCGGCGGCTCAACGAGCTTCGCCTGGCCAGTCATCCGGATCTGTTCGTGGGCGATTGCGTGCCCTTCTACTTCTGCCCGCGCTCGGTCATGCTGTACCTGATCTATCAGGGCAATCACCCGGAGCTGAGCTACCGGGGCGGACAGGGGCCGATCGTCCACTTCGAAGCCGACTTGCATCGGGTCGTCGCCTGGGCCGACGCGCAGCCACGCCGCTGGGCGTTCACGCTGTCGAACGCGGGCGCGCGGTACTTCGAGGACCGCAGCGATCTCGGCCAGCTCGGCGAGATTGACTGGGGCGCCGTACATGCCACGGACTGGCGCCAGTGCAAGGACGGCAAGCAGGCCGAGTTCCTGCTGGAACAGAGTTTCCCCTGGCATCTGGTGGAGCGCATCGGCGTGCAGTCGCGCGCAACCTACACCGCGGCAGTCAATGCTCTGCCGGCGCACGGACACAGGCCACCGGTCGAGATTCGGCCGGAGTGGTATTACTGACGACAAACGAGGAGCCCGCCATGATCGAGTACCGCAGCGGCGACATCCTGAAGAGCGAGGCGGAAGCGCTCGTCAACACGGTCAACTGCGTGGGCGTGATGGGGCGCGGCATCGCGCTGCAGTTCAAGAACGCCTTCCCTGAGAACTTCAAGGCCTATGCGGCCGCCTGCAAGCGCGAGGAAGTGCAGCCGGGCCGCATGTTCGTCTTCGAGACCGGTCGGCTCACGCCGCCGCGCTACATCATCAACTTCCCCACCAAGCGCCACTGGCGCGGCAAGAGCCGCATCGAGGACATCGAGGCGGGGCTCACGGCGCTGGTCGCTGAGATTCGCGCCCGGCGCATTCGCTCGATCGCGCTGCCACCGCTCGGCGCCGGGCTGGGCGGGCTCGATTGGTCGGCCGAGGTGCGTCCGCGCATCGAAGCGGCGCTGCGAGCACTCGACGATGTGCACGTCATCGTGTACGAACCCCATGGCGCACCAGCCTCGGACACCATGAAGCATCGACGCGAGGTGCCGAAGATGACCGCGGGGCGGGCCGCGCTGGTCGAGCTGATGCACCGCTATCTCGGCGGCATGCTCGATCCCTTCGTCACGCTGCTGGAAGTGCACAAGCTGATGTACTTCCTGCAGGAGGCGGGTGAGCCGCTCAGGCTGCGCTACAAGGCCGCGCCGTACGGTCCCTACGCCGACAACCTTCGCCACGTGCTGCACGCGATCGAAGGGCATCTGATCGCAGGCTACGACGACGGCGGCGATGCTCCGGACAAGCCGTTGACGCTGGTGCCGGGCGCGGTGGAGGAGGCGGCGGCGTTCATTGCCGAGCACCCGGAGACGCGCGAGCGCTTCGACCGGGTGGCCGCCCTTGTGGAAGGCTTCGAGTCGCCGTTCGGGCTGGAGCTGCTCTCCACGGTGCATTGGGTCATGCGACACGAAGCGGTGCAGACGCTGTCCGACGTGGTCGCACGAACGTACGCCTGGAACGACCGCAAGCGCCAGTTCACGCCGCGGCAGATCGCGATTGCGGTCGAGGTCTTGACGCAGCAGCGCTGGGTGCCCGCGCTCGCCGAACACGTGCCAGGGTGACGATGACCACGGACAGGCGCCAGTAGGGCGTCGAATCCCTGATCCTGGCTTGAGCCCCGTCGGTGGACTGGTCAATCATTCCCAAATTGGGTACGATCATTCCCGATATGGGAACGTCCAGAACCAAATCACCCCCACCCACGCCGACCGCGCTGGCGGACGTGCTGTTCACGCCGGTGCAGCAGCGCGTGCTGGGCTTGCTGTTCGGTCAGCCCGAGCGGCGCTTCCAGAGTGCGGAGCTGATCCGTCTGGCGGGCGCCGGCACCGGCGCCGTGCACCGCCTGCTGACGCGGCTCGCGGCCACCGGGCTGCTGCAGGTGGAGACGGTGGGCAATCAGAAGTTCTACCGGGCGAACGAGCGCGCTCCGGTGTACGCGGAGCTCGTCGGGCTGGTGCGCAAGACGGTGGGGCTCGCGGGGCCGCTGCAGGCGGCCCTGGCGCCGCTCGCCGACCGCATCGCGGCGGCCTTCGTGTACGGTTCGGTGGCCAAGGGCGCCGACCGCGCGGCGAGCGATATCGACCTGATGGTGATTGCCGACGATCTGGATTACGCCGCCCTCACCGCCGCGCTGGCGGCGGCGGAGGAAAGTCTCGCGCGGCCGGTGAGCCCGAACCTGATGACGCGCGCCGAGTGGCGGCGCAAGCGGGCCGAGGCCGGGAGCTTCGCGGCGCGCATCGCGGCACAGCCCAAGATCTTCGTGATCGGCGCCGAAGATGACCTCGGCTGAGTTCGACAACCTGGTGCGCATCGGCAAGCTCAAGCGCGAGCCGCCGTCCGCGCGGGAGTTGCGGGGCCTGCTCGCTTCCGCGCGTGAGCGGCTCGCCGACGCCGACAACTCGGCGCTCGCCTTCGCCAGCCGCTTCGACCTGGCTTACAACGCCAGCCACGCGCTCGCCCTCTTTGCGCTGCGCCGCACCGGCTACCGCTGCGACGCACGGTACCTGGTATTCCAGACGCTGCCGCACACGCTCGGCATGCCGGTGGAGGTGTGGCGGGTGCTGGCCAAGGCACACGAGCGGCGCAACCTCGCGGAATACGAGGGTCATCTGGAGCACGACGAGCGTCTGCTGGCAGACATGCTGGTGGCGGCGCGTCGCGTGCTGGCAGCCATCGAGGCCCTGCCGGAATCGGGCGTTTCAGGGTGACCGCGAGCACGATGAGCGAGCGGCCGTTCAGCGACACCTCCGAGCGCGGGCTGGAACGGCTGATCTGCACCGCGCTGGCCGGCGCGCCCTGCGACCCAGGCGTCCCGGCCAACGTGGCGCAGCAACGCCCGGCGACCTACGCCGCGGGCTGGATCTGCAGTGCGCCGGAGGATTACGACCGCGAATACTGCGTGGACCTCGCGCAGCTCTCGGCCTTCCTGCGCGAGACGCAGCCCGAAGTATGCGAGGCGCTCGACCTCGGCCAGGACGGGCCGACACGGCGCAAGTTTCTCGCGCGGCTGCAAGGCGAGGTCAGCAAGCGGGGCACCATCGACGTGCTGCGCCACGGCCTCAAGCACGGGCCGCACCACATCGACGTGTTCTACGGTACGCCGTCGCCGGGCAATGCCAAGGCCGCGGAGCGCTATGACGCCAACCGCTTCAGCGTGACGCGGCAATTGCGCTACAGCCGCGACGAGACACAGCGCGCACTCGACCTGGCGCTGTTCATCAACGGTCTGCCGATCGCGACCTTTGAACTCAAGAACAGCCTGACCAAGCAGACGGTGGAGGATGCCGTCGAGCAATACAAGCGCGACCGCGACCCGCGCGAGAGGCTGTTCGAGTTCGGGCGCTGCGTGGTGCACTTCGCGGTGGATGACCACGAGGTGCGCTTCTGTACACACCTCAAGGGGAAGGGCTCGTGGTTCCTGCCCTTCAACTTGGGCTGGAACGACGGTGCGGGCAATCCGCCCAACCCAAACGGGTTGAAGACCGACTACCTGTGGAAGCGCGTTCTCACCCGCGCGGGCCTGACGGACATCCTCGAGAACTACGCGCAGATCGTCGAGACCAAGGACGAGAAGACCGGCAAGAAGAAGGCGCTGCAGATCTGGCCGCGCTATCACCAGCTCGACGTGGTGCGCCGGCTACTCGCCGACGCGCAGGCGAACGGCGCGGGCCGGCGGTATCTGATCCAGCACTCAGCGGGCAGCGGCAAGTCGAACTCGATTGCCTGGCTCGCGCACCAGCTCATCGGCCTCGCGAAGGACGGGACGCCGGTGTTCGACTCGATCATCGTCGTCACCGACCGGCGCATCCTCGACCAGCAGATCCGCGACACGATCAAGCAGTTCGCGCAGGTGGGCGCCACGGTCGGGCATGCCGAGCACTCGGGCGATCTGAGGAAGTTCATCGCCGAGGGCAAGAAGATCATCATCTCCACGGTGCAGAAGTTCCCGTTCATCCTGGACGAGATCGGCGCCGAGCACCGGGGCCGCAGGTTCGCCATCGTGATCGACGAGGCGCATTCGAGCCAGGGCGGGCGCACGTCGGCGGCAGTGTCGATGGCGCTCTCTCCGGGTGGGGTCACCGACGAAGACGAGACGCTGGAGGACAAGATCAACCGGCTGATGGAGGCCAAGAAGCTGCTGCCCAACGCGAGCTACTTCGCCTTCACTGCCACGCCGAAGAACAAGACGTTGGAGATCTTCGGGGAGCCTTGCCCGCAGCCCGACGGCACGGTTAAGCAGCGGCCGTTCCACAGCTACACGATGAAGCAGGCCATCCAGGAAGGCTTCATCCTGGACGTGCTGAAGTACTACACGCCGGTCAACAGCTACTACAAGCTCGTCAAGAAGGTCGAGGGCGACCCGGAGTTCGACACCAAGCGGGCGAAGAAGAAGCTGCGCCGCTACGTCGAAAGCCACGACCACGCGATCCGGCTTAAGGCCGAGATCATGGTGGACCACTTCCACGAGCAGGTGCTGGCGCTGAACAAGATCGGAGGCGAGGCGCGCGCGATGGTGGTCACGAGCGGCATCGAGCGCGCGATCCAGTACTTCCACGCGTTTCAGGCCTATCTTGCCGAGCGTAAGAGCCCGTACCGGGCGATCGTGGCCTTCTCGGGCGAGCACGAGTACGGCGGCACGAAGGTGACCGAAGCGTCGCTCAATGGTTTTCCGTCCAGCCAAATCGCCGACAAGATACGCGAGCACCCGTACCGATTCCTGATTTGCGCCGACAAGTTCCAGACCGGTTACGACGAGCCGCTGCTGCACACGATGTACGTGGACAAGCCACTTTCGGACATCAAGGCGGTGCAGACGCTCTCGCGTCTCAATCGGGCGCATCCGAAAAAGCACGACGTGTTCGTGCTCGACTTCATGAACGACGCCGAGACGATCCGGCAGGCGTTCGCCGACTACTACCGCACGACTATCCTCGCCGATGAGACGGACCCGAACAAGCTGCACGACCTGAAGGCCGCGCTCGACGGCTACCAGATCTACGCCGCGAAGCGGGTAGAAGAGTTCGTTGCCCTTTACCTGGGCGGCGCGGAACGGGACAGGCTCGATCCGATTCTCGATGCTTGCGTCGCCGAGTACCGCGAGCGGCTGAACGAGGATGGGCAGGTGGACTTCAAGGGCAAGGCCAAAGCCTTCCTGCGCACCTACGGGTTCCTCGGCTCGATCCTGCCCTACACGAACGCCGAGTGGGAAAAACTGTCAATCTTCCTCACCTTTCTGGTTCCGAAGTTGCCGGCACCGGTGGAGGAGGACCTCTCCGGAGGCATCCTGGAGGCGATCGACATGGACAGCTACCGGGTCGAGAAGCAGGCGGCGATGAGGATCCAGTTGCCGGACGCGGACGCCGAAATCGAGCCGGTGCCGACCTCCGGCGGCGGCCGCAAGCCGGAGCCCGAACTTGACCGGCTGTCCAACATCATCCGGGCCTTCAACGAACGGTTCGGGAACATCGAATGGTCCGACGCTGACCGCGTGCACAAGCTGATCACGGAGGACATTCCGAACCGCGTCGCGGCTGACACCGCCTACCGCAACGCCAGAAAAAACTCCGACCGGCAGAACGCGCGCGTCGAGCACGACAAGGCGCTGCGTCGGGTGATGACCGCCCTGATGAAGGACGACACGGAGCTTTTCAAGCAGTTCATGGACAACGACTCGTTCCGGCGCTGGTTGACGGACACCGTGTTCGAGCTGACCTACGAACGGCAGGATGCCGGTGGGTGAACGCGCGGATCAAACGCAACCGCGCAGCTCCGTGACACGATCGGCCGTTGGCCCGCCGGCGGTGACGAAGCACCGGTTCACAGGGCGCACTACGAAGGCGAGGAACGCGCACTGCGTGGATACCGATTCCGATTGTTTGCAAGGGGCGGCACAAACCCTCCAGGCTTCGCCGAAAGTCGTCCCGGACGGTTGCGTCCGCGGGGCTCTGGCGCGCATGTAGCGGAAATAGATCGCGGCGAGCAGCGGTCGGGCTGTCATCGCTGCGCCGTTAGAATCGCCGCTTCCCCGAGGAGGCGCCGATGAGCGAACCTGTCACGCGAATTTCCCGTTACACCTCTGATGCGATCTACTTGCGCGGCTAAGGTTCGCGTTCGAGCCGAATCCTTCGGTCAGCAACAGCCTCACGCAGGTTCCGGGCGTAGAATCTTGTCGATGAGGTTCACCCGCATCACGGTCAATCCGGCGCAGTTAGATGGCTAGATGGAGGGCCCTGCATTCGCGGGCTGCGGTTTCCGGTCGCCACGGTCGTGGGAATGGTCGCGGACGAAATGACCGAGGAGGAGATTCTCAAGGCATACCCTGATCTCACGACGGTCGACATCCGCGAGGCGCTGAGATACGCCGCCGAGGCGGTCCGCGAGGGCGCGCTGCGCCCGAGAAGCGTTTTGTAGCAATGGAGATAGACCTCTAGGATGAGCCGCAGGAAGCGGGGCCATGAGCAAAAGAGAGAGCCTTGTAGGTCGTCATATAAGAATTGAAGGGATGTCGTACGCACCGACCAATGAACAAGGTGTGGTTTTCCTGTTTGGTCGGCTTGCCCCAAGGCTCGGCTTCGACGTTGAGGTCATACAAACGGGCTTCCCAGATTGCATCGCGCGGCGCAATGGAAAGACCTGCCGAATCGAATTTGAGTATCGT
>DATMAN010000043.1 GCA_035560005.1 Burkholderiales bacterium
GCGCCAGGGACAAAGCGTTGACTCCCCGATGCTCGGCGCTGGGCATGACCTGCCGCATGAGGCTGTGCTCATGCTGGTAGCGCGAGTCGCCGATCAGCAGGCGGTGCCTGAGGGTCCCGGGGTTGTTCACCACGATGCGCACCGTTTCGCCCGGGCGCACCGAGAAGCTCGCGGGCGAGATCCGCAGCCGGTCCGACAGCTCCAGGCGCACCGTCCGGCTCGCCTGATCGGCCGCTCCCGGCCGGCCGAAGGCGAAACTTCTTGCCGGGTCCTGCGTCTTGCGTTCGTGGCCGTGCTGCTCATGGATCTGGCGCGCGGTTTCCTGCAGAGTCTGTCCGGTCATGCCGGGCATCCCGCCCATCCGGGGCGGGAAGTCGTGCGGGCTGTGCTGGGCGACGGCAAGACCCGAGGTCGTTGCCAGAACCAGGCTGACCGGAAAGAAGATGGATTGCCGCATGGGGTGCCTCCTCTCACGACTCGGAGTCGCGCGAAAACCTCACTTCGCACTGGTCACCGTCATCTTCATCCCCGCCGGATAGTGACCGGGGACGTGACAGGCAATCTCGAAAGTGCCGGGCCTGGTGAATTGCCAGATCAGCGCTTTCGTCTCCCCCGGTTCGACGGTGATGACATTGGGCTCGTCGTGCTTCATGCCCGGCATGGCTTGCATCATCTCGGCGTGCGCGGCCTGTTCTTCAGGGGTGCCGATGCCGAACTCGTGTGTAAGCTTGCCCTTGTTCTCGACCACGAAGCGCACGGTTTCGCCCGCTTTCACCGTGATCGACGAGGGTTCGTAGCGCATCGAGTCCAGCATCACGACCTTGATCGTGCGCCTGACCGCCGCGGCCATGCCCGGCTTGCCGGCAGCGGATGCGTGGGCGGCATGGTGCGCGTGCGCGCCGTGACCGTGATGCTTCTCATCGGCTGAGACGGCAGCGCTGACCAGCCCGGCGACACCGGTCGCCATCACGGCAAGAAGGAATCGCGTTTTCATGGTTCTCTCCGTGGCAGTCAGGCGATCACCTCACCGGGGCAATGCGCGTGATGTGATACTCCTTGCCCATCTTCACCAGGTCGAACTCCACGCGGTCTCCCTCCTTCAGGCCCTTGAGCAGGGCGGGATCGTGCGCCTTGAAATCCATGACCATCCTGGGCCAGCGCAGCGATTGGATCGGCTCGTGCTCCATGGTGATCACGCCTTTGGCGAGATCGACCGACTCGACCAAGCCCTTGCCCCGATGGATCTTGTCCGACTGCGAGGCGTGATGGCCGGAATGCTCTTCATCCGCCGCGTTCGCAGGTGGCAGTGCAAGGCCGAGCGAAAGCGCGGCCGCGGTGGCAAGAATTGCAGTTTTCATGTGATCTCCTTTTCAGGTGAAGTGAACGAACAATGAGTCGCGTTGGTGCGCTCCATCCTCAGCCGCTCCGTGCCTGCTGATCGGTGTCTTCTTCGGGCGTAGGCTTGAAATCCTGTCTGACGGGCACGGGGATATCGCCTTCGAGCTTCCATGCGACCGTTCCCTTCGGGTGTTCGTACCAGCCGGGATCGGTGTAGTCGCCGGGCGGCTGCGCGTCGCGCACTTTCACCACGGTGAACATGCCACCCATCTCGATCGGCCCGAAAGGCCCTTCCCCCGTCATCATGGGCAGCGTGTTTTCCGGCAGCTTCATGTGGCCCATCGCCGTGTGCGCGGCGTGCTCGGCCATCCCGGTCTCGCCCATCGCCATGTAGCCGGGTACGAGCTTGCGGATGCGCCGCGCGATGTCGTCGTGCTTGACGCCGATCATGTTCGGAACTTCATGACCCATCGCGTTCATGGTGTGATGCGACTTGTGGCAGTGCAGCGCCCAGTCGCCCGGCGCGTCGGCGACGAACTCCCCCACCCGGATGTTGCCGACCGGCACGAGCAGGGTGGTCTCCTTGTAGCGCGCGCTGGGCGCAATCCACCCGGCGTCGGTTCCCGTCACCTCGAACGCAGTTCCGTGGATGTGGATCGGATGCTCGTGCATGGACAGGTTGGCGATGCGGATGCGCACCCGATCGCCGGTGCGCGCGACCAGTGGATCGATCCCCGGGAACACGCGGCTGTTGAAGGCCCACATGTTGAAGTCGGTCATCACCGACGGGTCGGGCGTGGCCGTGCCGGCGTGGACCGCGAAGTTGTGCAGGATGAAGCAGTAGTCGCGGTCGATCTTCGGGTGCTCGGGGGTGCGCGGATGCACGATGAACATTCCCATCATGCCCAGCGCCATCTGCACCATTTCGTCGGCGTGCGGGTGGTACATGAAGGTGCCGTTCTGGCGCAGCGTGAACTCGTAGACGTAGGTCTCGCCGGGCTGAATCTGCGGCTGCGTGAGCCCTCCGACGCCGTCCATGCCGTTGGGCAGGAAGATGCCGTGCCAGTGAATCGAGGTGTGCTCCGGCAGCTTGTTGGTCACCAGGATGCGCACGCGGTCGCCTTCGACGCACTCGATGGTCGGACCCGGCGTGGAGCCGTTGTAGCCCCAGCAGTTGACGATCATGCCGGGCGCGAACTCGCGCTTGACCGGTTCGGCGACCAGGTGGAATACCTTCACGCCGCCTTCCATCTTCCATGGCAGCGTCCAGCCGTTGAGCGTAACGACCGGCGCATAGCTGACGCCTGCAGGCGCGGGCAGCGGCGGCCGGGTCGCGGCGGAGGCTTTCTCCGCAGCGGTCGCGGGGCGAAACGCCGCGCTGACCGCGCCGCCGGCAAACAGCGCGGCGCCGGTCTTCAACAGATCGCGTCGAGTGATCATTGCGAATCTCCGTGCTGATGTTGGCCTTGATCCTCGGGTCGAGCCGCCGGGCTCTGCGTCGAGGTTGCATCGCCCGCGGCCGCCGGAATCGCGAGCGCGGCGCCGGCGGCGCGTTCCAGATCAGCCCATGCAGTCCAGAACTCGCGCCAGACGCCGATGTAGTCGCGCGCCGCGTTGATCTGCGCCTGTTTCGCAGCCAGCAGCTCGTACACGCCGACCAGCATGCCGTTGTAGAACTTCAGCGTCTCTTCCACGACGCGCTCGGCGAGCGGGAGGATCGCTTCGCGGTAATGCCTGACCGAATCATGCGCGGCCGCAAGCCGGCCCATGGCTTCGCGGACCTCGGCGCGCACGTCGATGGCGAGTTGCGCGTAGCGGCTTTCCGCCTCGCGCAATTGCGCTTCCAGCCGGGCGATGCGCGCCTGGCCGCGATCGAACAGCGGAAGCCCCAGTTCCAGCTCCGGACCGCGCGCGGTGCCGCCATCCGGATCGCGCTTGACAGTGAAGCCGATACCGAACGCCGACAGCCAGCGCGTCTGCTTCGTGTAGTGAAGCGCCAGGTGCACGGCTTCGACTTCGGCGCGCTGCGCCGCCAGGTCCAGGCGCTGGTCGACCGCTTTGTTCTCCAGTTGCGGAGCCGGCGGCAGCCGGTCAGGAACGTCCGGCAGTCGGTCGGGAAGCCGCCAGGCGGTATCCTCGCCCCACAAGCCGAGCAGGCGATTGAGCTTCTCCCGATCGGCATTGAACGCGGCCTCGGCGCGCGCGGCCTCGAGCGAAGACTGCGCGTGGAAGGATTGCTGCAGAGCCTGCTCGCGCAGGCTCAGATTGCCGGCCTGGTACTGGCGTCGGGCCAGCTCGGCCGCGGCTTCGGTCGCATCCGTTACTTGCACGAAAAGCTCGATGGCTTGTCGATCCGCGACCAGGGCGTACCAGGCGCGCTTGACTTCGGCGATCAGATCGAGCGCCGATTGCGCGACTTCCAGGCGAGTGCGCTCCAGGTCGGTTGCCGCAAGCTTCTTGCGCGCCGAAAGCGTGACGACATTGAGGAAGTCCTCGAACAGCGACAGTTCGCTCTCGGTACCGGCATCGTCCCTGAGCAGGGACAGGCCGAACACCGGGTTGTCCAGCAAGCCGGCCCGGATCAGGTCCGCGCGCGCCACCTGCGCGCGCGCCAGCCGTGCGCGCATCTCGCGGTTGTTGACGAGCGCGATGGCGATGGCTTCGTCAAGGCTGAGTTCGTCGGCGAGCATCGCGCGCACCGCCTGGCGCACGGCCCGGTCTTCGGGAACGCCCGCGTTCCAGTCCACCGGCCGCGAAACCCGCGCGGACACGGTTTGCGCGACCTCGCCTTGGACGCGATCGCCAGGCAGGTTCGCGCACGCGCCCAGCAGGGGCAGAGTCAGCACCACCAGAATTCGAGTCAGGCTCCGCCTCGCGCTCATCGGTCCTGATCCCCGTGGTCATGGTGGGAATGAGCGTCTTCGGGGGAGGCTTTCCCTTTACCTGTCGAAGGCGCGGGTGCGCTCGACTGCGTGGCCCGGTAGCGCTCGAGAACCGTAGCCGGATTCACGACCCCCGGCGCGGCGGCCGGGTCGGCGGGATGGTCGGCCGCGCGCTGCCAGGTGCCGGCGGCGCAGCCGGAAAGCATCAGGGCGCCCGCAGCAGCGAGCGCAAGTCTGTTCGAGAACATAAGCTCCTCACGCGGATTCGCGGGCAAACGGCCCGCAGCCGAGCACGAGCGCGCAACGGCCAGCGGCGGCTGCGCACAGAACTCAGATCAGCGTAAAGAGCGGAGGTCGGTGCTCCGGGAGAGGAACGGTGCCGTGCAGGATGCCGGGCGCGGAGGCAGGTGCGGCAACAGAAACGAAGCCGGCCCCGGTAAGCCCGGGTGAGGGCAGCGTGAAAGCACAGCTCAGGTGACAATGGCCGCAGTCATCGCACGGAATCAGGCTGGCCTGAGCGGTATGGTTCGCGCCTGCCTGAGCGGCGTGCGCAGCATGATCAGCATGCCCCGCAGCATGCCCATTCGTGGCGTGAAGGCCGGCATGCGCCGTGCTCGCGGGCGGCGCGATACCCTGATCCGGCTCGCCGACCAGGCCGTGCTTGCAGAACGGCATCACCACCGCGGCCATCCCTTGCACGGGCAGCCACAGCGAGATGAGCAGCACTACGGCCAGCTTCCAGCGGCACATGCTTCTAGTATAGCCACTTCGGGGAAGAACCATGTCCCCGTCCGACACCCTGGACTGCTGCCGGGTTCCTGACCCGCGCGCCGATTCGAGTGCATCTTCGGGCTCGACTCAGGCAAAGCGCGCCCGCGGCCCGCCATGAGCCCTGGTCCGGGACTGTGGCGATCGTGCGTCCTCCGCAGAGAGGTCGTCGAGGATCGGGCACTCGGGGCGATCGTCACCGTGACAGTGCGCCGCGAGCCGCTCCAGCGTTCTCTTCATCTCGGACAGCTCTGCGATTCTCGATGCCAGTTCCGCCGCATGGGCCAGCGCGCGCCGCTTGACCTCCGCGCTCGCGCGGCGCCGGTTCTGCCATAGCCCGAGCAGGGTAGCGATTTCCGCGATGCCGAAGCCGAGGCCGCGCGCGCGGCGAATGAAGCGCAGCGTGTGCACTTCGTTCATCGAGTACTGGCGGTACCCTGACCCGGTGCGGCGCACCTTGGGTAGCAGCCCGAGCGACTCGTAGTGCCGGATCATCTTGGCCGACACGCCCGAGAGTCTGGCGGCCTGCCCGACGTTCAGCAATTGCTGCAGCTCCATGACTCCGCTCCAGAAGATCGGTGCGATGCGCCAGCGCGGTTCGGTCAATGGTACTGATGCACGACCGCGTGACCCCGGCCGCGGGTCAGCAGCCAGCGATTGACCGGGTAGGCCGCGATGCCGGCGACGAGCAGCGCACAGGCAAGACTGCCCCAGAACAGCCTGGAGCCGAGCGGGGCATCCATCGCGCCGGGAATCGCCAGCATGATCGCATTGTCCACGATTTCCATGACGGTGATTGAGGCGGTGTCGGCCGCGAGCGCCAGGCCGATCGCACGCTTGAAAGCAAGGCCCGCACGCAGCAGCGGGATCATGGTGAGCAGGTAACCGAATAGAAACGCAAGCGCAACGGCGAGCGCAATCGTTGCGCCGTTGTCCCAGCCCAGCGCGGTGCCGATCACCATGCCGAGAATCTCGCCGATGCTGCAGCCGGTCAGGCAGTGCAGTGTCGCCGAAAGCGCCAGACGGTTGAGCGAGCCGGTGGAAGCGTGCGGCCCGTGATGCGACTCCCGGGCACGCTGGCCGTGATGCGCGGATCCATGGTCTCCGGAATGGGAGTGCAGGTCGTTCAGGTTCATGGCAACGGTCCTCCGAGTGAAATGACGGCGCCATCCTGAGGCTTCCCATCGTGGGAAGGTCAAGCGGTTCCTTTCGCCGCGCGCGACCTTGAACCGGCCGGTGACCGGGCCCAACGCTTCGAGGGCGTGCAGGGTGCGCAGCGCCCCGGCTACGGATGAAAAGCTCGCGCAGCGGTGGCACCGCGCGTGGATCGCCGGCGTCGGGGACTGCGTGGCCGAGATCGGCCGCTTCGACCATCAGAGCAGCTCGGGTGCGATCACCGCGCGCAGGACGATCTGCGCTTCCTCGCCGCGCACGCGGTTGCTGAGCCACCACACTGCGCCCTTCTTGATGCTCCACTCGCGCGCAACGCCCGAGAGCAGGAAGGCCGCGGTCTGCCCGAGCGTCGGCTGATGGCCGACGACGATCACGGCGCGCCCCGCGTCCGGCCAACCAGCTGCCGCCAGGATTGCGGGATAGGCGGCATCGGGACCGATTTCACGCTGCACTTCATAGTCCTCGCTCAGGGCGTCGGCGGTCTGCCTCGCGCGCTGCGCCGGGCTCACGATCATGCGCACCTTGCGCGGCACTCTGGCACGCAGCCACTCGGCCATTGCTCTTGCCTGCTGCACACCCTTGGGGGTCAGCTTGCGCGCGAGATCGGGTGTGCCGTCCTCGGCATCGGCGTGTCGCCAAAGAATGAGGTCCATATTGCACTCCCTCTACCAGAAGACCGCGGCGCGACTGAAGCGCTCCCAGGCCCGCTTCAATGGTCTGAGCTGTTCCTGCATGTCAGCCGCGCAGTGGCTGCGCAGATAACCCAGTGCGGCATGCTTCACGCCGCCTGCGTGTTCGCAGAGAGCATCGACCAGCCGAACGGCGCTGGCCGCGTCGTTGATGCGGCCGAGCGCGTCCTGAAGATCGGCCAGTCGCTCGATGTAGCCTTGCGTCTTGCTCCCGGGAAACAGCGAGGCGAAAAACTCACAGCCATAACGCAGTTTCTTGGCGTCGATTCGCAGTCGGTGCAGCGCGGCCGCGTCGGCGGACTCCAGCACCGCGCCGCGCTCGAGCAGCTTGCGCTGTCTGCGCTCCAGCACCTTGCGGGCAAACGCGACGAGCGGCATGCGCGCACAGGCCCGGTGTTCCTCGGTCCGGCGCTGCTGCCAGACGTCGCAGCGCAGTGCCAGCGCCAGATCGAGCATCAGCTCCGTGTAGGAAAGGGCCTCGATCGCGGCACGGGCGGCGCGGCGCGCGGCGGAGCGCGCGCGCAGGGCGCGACGCCGGACACCGGTCAGATCGATCTGCGCCCCGACCTGCGCCTGCGGCAGCGTCTGCGTCAGGAAGACATCCCAGTCGCGAGCTTGTCCCAGCAGCGCCGCCAGAGTCTTCAGCGCGGCAATCGGCTGCCGGAACGCCGACTTGGGCACGGCGCGCGAAAAAACGCCGAACGCTGCGCGCAATCGGCGCAGCGCTACCCTCGCCTGGTGTATGTATTCCGGATCTCTCGAGCGCAGGACGCCGGCTTCGTTGGCCTGGAGCTGTCGCAGGCACGCGGTCGCCACCGTTGCGAACGCCGCATCCACGGTGCCGTGGACGGACAGCTCGATCGGCGCGGCCTTGACCGGTTGGACCGCCTTGCCATTTGCGAGACGGTAGCCGCGCTGCGCCTTGGTGGTGTTTTCCAGCCGCAGGGGCAGGTCGCGCAGCAGCTCGCGCGCCAGCGCGAACAAGGCCCGCGGCTCGCCGGCCTTGAGCTCCAGTTCGATTTCCGAGATCGGCGCGCGCCGCGACCCCGCCCGGATTTCGCCGCGGTCCACCGCGATTTCGATGCGCAGGCCGGGCGCGGGTTCGATGGTCGCGCGCCGGCGCCGGAAGCGGGTTGTGAAAACCACCGCGAGGCGGCTTCGGTCCTCTTCGCGTGCGATCAGCTCGCCCAGGCCGGCCTCGACCAGAGCGGAGAAGTCGAGAGCTTGCGACGCGACTTCGCTGTCGACCTCGCGATGCTCGTGCAGGCCGCCGACGGCCGCCGCGCCGATCTTGACGGTCTGGATCCACCGGCCCGCCTCGCACCGCAAGCGGATCGCAGCGCCACGCCGGCACAACTCGAAGCCGGGCGTATCGTAGTAGGCGGAGAAAACGGTGCGGCTGGCGGGAGGCGAACGCAGCCAAGGCCGGATCGCCGCGCTTTTCCAGACATCGTTGGCCCGCTCCGGGGCGACACCGAGCTTGAGTTCGATCTCCTGCTGCGCGGCCATGGACGCTTGCCTGCCGGTCGGGCGAAGGTTTTTCCGGTGGCGCGAAGCCCCTTCAGTTCGCCGCGGCGCCGGGGTGCGCCGAAAGCGACTCGAGCAGCGCGAGCTGGGCGGCGACGGGCTTCGCACGGCCGGGGTGCCTGCGGTGGTACTGTCCGTTGGCGTCCATGTCCCAGGCCTGCATGTTGTCGGCGAGGTAGATCCTGAGTGCTTCGTCGAGCACGCGCTTCTTGAGCCTGGGGTCGAGCACGGGAAAGCAGACCTCGATGCGCCGGAAGAAATTGCGGTCCATCCAGTCGGCGCTGGCCAGGCAGACGGTATCCGTGCTGCGGAAATAGAAGGCGCGCTCATGTTCCAGGAAACGGCCTACGATCGAGCGCACGCGGATGTTCTCGGACAACCCCGGCAACCCCGGCCGCAGCGCGCAAACGCCGCGCACGATCAGATCGATCTGCACGCCCGCCTGCGAAGCCGCATACAGCGCGGCGATGATCTCCGGCTCCAGCAGTGCGTTCATCTTGGCGATGATCTGCGCCGGCTGGCCGGCGCGCGCGGCCTCCGCCTCCTTGCGGATCGCCTCGAGAATGCGCAAGTGCAAGGTGAACGGCGACTGCCACAAGTGGGTGAGCCGCGTGGCCTTGCCCAGACCGGTGAGCTGCATGAAGATATCGTTGACGTCTGCGCACACCTGTTCGTTGCAGGTGAACAGGCCGAAGTCGGTGTAGAGCGTCGCCGTGCGCGAGTGATAGTTGCCAGTGCCCAGGTGCACGTAGCGTTTCAGGCCGCCTTCCTCGCGGCGTACCACCATCGCCATCTTGGCGTGCGTCTTGTGCCCGACCACGCCGTAGACCACGTGCGCACCGACTTCCTCCAGCCGCTGGGCCCAGACCAGGTTCGCCTCTTCGTCGAAGCGCGCCAGCAGCTCCACAACCACAGTGACTTCCTTGCCGCTCTTGGCTGCGTCGATCAGCACCTGCATCAGCTCGGAATTGACGCCGGTGCGATAGACCGTCTGCTTGATCGCCACGACCTGCGGATCGGCCGCGGCCTGCTGGATGAAACTAACCACCGGCTTGAACGACTGGAACGGGTGGTGCAGGAGAATGTCGTTCCTGCGCATCGCTTCGAAGATGTCGCCCTCCTCGTCTAGCGGCTCGGGCAGGCCCGGAATGAAGGGCGCGAACTTCAGCTCGGTTCGATCGACCAGATCGGGGATCTGCATCAGCCGCACCAAGTTCACCGGGCCGTTCACGCGGTACAGATCGTCCGGGCCCAGATTGAACTGCTGCAGCAGGAAATCGGAAATCTCCCGGGAGCACAGATCGGCTACTTCCAGCCGCACCGCGTCGCCGAAGTGACGTTGCGGCAGCTCGCCCTGCAGCGCGATGCGCAGGTTCTTGACTTCTTCTTCGTCGACGAACAGGTCCGAATTGCGCGTCACGCGGAACTGGTAGCAGCCCTGCACCTGCATGCCCGAGAACAGCTCGCCGACGTGCGCGTGAATGATCGAGGACAGGAACACGAATCCGTACTCGACACCCGCGATTTCGAGGGGCAGGCGGATCACCCGCGGCAGCACCCGGGGAGCCTGCACCAGCGCGATCCCGGAGTTGCGACCGAAGGCGTCCTTGCCGGAGAGTTGCACGGCGAAGTTCAGGCTCTTGTTGAGAATGCGCGGGAAGGGATGCGCCGGGTCGAGCCCGATCGGGGTCATGACCGGCATGATCTCGCGCAGGAAGTAGTTCTTGATCCAAGCGCGCTGCGCCTCGGTCCAGTCGCGGCGGCGCAGGAAGTGGATGCCGGCGCCGGCCAGTTGCGGGAGCAACTGTTCGTTCCAGAGCCGGTACTGGTGCGCCACCAGATCGTGGGCCGCCGCCGAAACCTGGCGGAACACCTGGACCGGCGAGGCACCGTCCGGCCCGGAAGCTTCCACGCCCAGGTCGATCTGCGCCTTCAGCCCCGCCACCCGGATTTCGAAGAACTCGTCGAGATTGTTGGAGACGATGCAAAGGAAGCGCAGCCGCTCGAGCAGGGGCACGTCCCGGTCTTCGGCCTGCGCCAGCACACGCCGGTTGAATTCGAGCTGCGAGAGCTCGCGGTTGAGCAGATGGCCCGGATCGACCGCGCGCGATTTGCGCGACTTCGATCCGGCGAGCGCGGCCTTCTTGCGGGCCGCCTTGTCGACCACCGGCCCCGTGAGCCGATCCGGCGACTCCGCCTTGTTGAAGATCATCTTGTTCGTCATTCGCCGTGCCTGGTAGGTCCGGCTCCGCTCAAGTCGCACGGCGAGCGAAGGGGCGCTTGTTGCCGTGCGAGGATGCGTGACTCGATGCAGCGGGGCCGTGGTGCGCCCGCGAGGCGCGAAATCAGCGCCTGGTGGGCGGCACGTAGCCTGCGGCGGTGTCCGCCCCCGAGCCGAAGAAGTAGCGCTCGGTCTGCTCCATCAGATATTTCCTGGCCTGCGGGTCGGCGAGGTTGAGCCGGTTCTCGTTGACCAGCATCTTCTGGTGCTCGAGCCAGGCCTTCCACGCCTCCTTGGAGACGTTCTCGAAAAGCCGCTTGCCGAGTTCGCCTGGAAACGGGGGAAAATCGAGACCTTCCGCTTCCCGTCCGAGCTTCACGCACTTCACCAATCTGGCCATCTTTACGGTTCAACAGGTTAGATGCAGCGCGTTGCCGCCGCGTTACGCGCGTGTGACACGGGACGAATTATAAGACCGGCATCTGCTACAGGGGTTTGGCGAGTACCTTGGAGCGCCGCTGGTAGTTGTACAGCGCCTGCTTGCGCGCGGGGAGCACCGCAAGCGGCGCTTCGCTGAAGCCGTGCTCGACGAACCAGTGCGAAGCCCGAGTAGTGAGCACGAACAGTTTCTTGAGCCCGGTTTTCCTGGCGCGGCTCTCGATCGTTTGCAGCAGCCGCTCGCCGGCCCCGCCGTTGCGGTAGTCCGGATGCACCGCAAGACAGGCCAGCTCCCCCACGCCGTCTTCCGGAAACGGATAGAGCGCGGCACAGCCGACGATCACCCGATCGTGTTCCAGCACGACGAAGCGATCGATCTCGATTTCCAGCAGTTCGCGCGAACGTTTGACCAGCGTGCCGTCGGCCTCCAGCGGCTCGATCAGTCGCAGGACGCCGCCGACGTCCTCGATCGTGGCCTCGCGCAGGCGCTCCAGCGGATCGCGCGTGACCATCGACCCGACGCCCTCGTGGGTGAACAGCTCCAGCAGCAGCGCCCCGTCCAGATGGCGGCTGATCATGTGCACGCGCGGGGTTCCGCCCCGGCAGGCCTGGATGGCGAATGGCAGATACTGTTTCATGCCGGCCGGAAGCCGTGCCGCGTCTTCGAGCAGCGCCTCGGCGTCAGTGACCGTGAGTTCGCGCAGAATGCTGCCGTCGCGTCCCGGCAGTCCGGCTTCCTCGGCGAGGAAAATCAGCTTGTCGGCGTGCAGGGCGATTGCGACCTGGGCCGCGACGTCTTCCACCGTCAGATTGAAGGTCTCGCCGGTGGGCGAATAGCCCACCGGCGAAATGAGCACCAGCTCGTCGCCATCCAGCCGACGGCGGATGGCTTCGGCGTCGATCTTGCGCACCTCACCGGCGTATTGCATGTCCACACCGTCCACCACGCCTTTGGGCCGGGCGACCACGAAGTTGCCCGAGGCGACGCGGATGCGCGCACCAGCCATCGGCGAATTGGGCAGCCCCATGGACAGCAGCGCCTCGATCTCCACGCGCAACTGGCCGTTGGCCTGCTTGACGCAGGCCAGCGTGGCCTCGTCCGTCACGCGCACGCCGCGCACGTAGCGCGACTCGATACCGCGCGCGGCGAGTGCATGCTCGATCTGCGGGCGCGCGCCATGCGCGAGGACCAGCTTGACGCCGAGGCTGGCCAGCAGGTTCAGATCGTGCGTCAGACCGACGAAGCGGCCGTCGGCCACCACCTCTCCGCCGAAGGCGATGACGAACGTGCGCCCGCGGAACGCGTGAATGTAAGGCGCCGCGGCGCGGAACCATTGCACGAAGTTTTCGTTGGGGAGCGCCTGCATCGCGGAGGGACTCAGCGCGGAGCCATCCGGATGGCGCCGTCGAGGCGGATCACCTCGCCGTTGAGCATTTCGATCTCGAAGATGCTGCGCACCAGCTGCGCGTATTCCGACGGCCGGCCGAGCCGCGAGGGGAAGGGCACCTGCTTGGCGAGCGAATCCTGCACTTCCTGCGGCATGCCCTTCAGCATCGCGGTCTCGAAGATTCCGGGCGCAATGGTTACCACGCGGATGCCGCTGCGCGACAGGTCGCGTGCGATCGGCAGCGTCATCCCCACGATTCCGCCCTTCGAAGCGGCGTAGGCGGCTTGTCCGATCTGCCCGTCGAATGCCGCCACCGACGCGGTATTGACGATGACCCCACGCTCGCCCGCGGCGTTGGGAGTGAGCTTCGACATGGCATCCGCGGCCAGCCGGATCATGTTGAAGGTCCCGATCAGGTTGACGTTGATGACGCGACTGAAACTGTCGAGCCGGTGCGGACCTTCCTTTCCGACCGTTTTCTCGCCCAGCGCGATGCCGGCGCAGTTCACCAGTCCGTGCAGGGCGCCGAAGTGCTTGAGCGCCGCGTCGACCGCTGCCTTTGCGTGTTGCTCGCTGGTGACGTCGCACTGGACAAAACGCGCCTTTGCGCCGAACTTCGCGGCCAGCGCTTCGCCAGTTGCCTGCTGCATGTCGGCGATGATCGCGTTGCCGCCGGCGGCGACGACCATTTCCACCGTGGCCGCGCCCAGTCCGGAGGCGCCGCCGGTGACGATGACAGTGCTGTTCTTCAGTTCCATGCCGATACCGTGCGAATGGCGGAAAAAAGTTGAAAGGGCCGCAGTATATCGGCGCGACCGCTAAAAGTCGCCCCACAGGGCCTGGATGCCGGCTAGCGCGGCGAGCGCTGCGGTTTCGGTGCGCAGGATGCGCGGCCCCAGCCGAACGGGCAGGAAGCCGCGGCCGAGCGCGGCTGCCACTTCCGCGCCCGACAGACCGCCTTCCGGACCGACGAGCAGCAGCACGCGAGCGGGAGCCTTGGGCAGGACCTTGAACGAAACCTCCGCGGTCGGCGACAACAGCAAGCGCAGTTCGCCGCGCGGCGCCGCCACCGGCAGCCGCGCCAGCCAGTCTTCGAGCTTCAGCAACGCGGCCACTCGCGGAACGGTGTTTCGCCCGCACTGCTCGCAAGCGGACACGACCAGGTTCTGCCAGTGCTCGGCGCGGCGCGCGGCCCGCTCTGCAGTAAGGCGCACGACGCTGCGCTCGGTCATCAGCGGCTGAATGCCGCTCACCCCCAGCTCGACGGACTTCTGCAGGGTCAGATCCATGCGATCTCCGCTGCAGACGCCTTGCGCCAGAATCGACTCGATCGGCGATTCACGCTGTGGCTCGGTGTAACCGCCGGTCTTGACCCAGACTTCGCCGCGGTCGAGGCGGACGATGCGCGCCTGGTACTCGCCGCCACGCCCGTTGAACAGCACCAGCGGGTCACCGATGGTCAGGCGCAGAACCCGTGCGGCGTGATGCGCGGCGCCGGAGGGCAGGCGCACTTCCGAACCGTTGCCCAGCGTGTCCGGGAAAAAGAAACGGGCGCCGGGCTTGACCGCTTTCTTTTGCACGCCATCGTTCATGGCTAGAATTCTGCCATGCGACCTTCGCTCGGTCCTTGCGTCTTCACGCCCTACCTGCCCCGATACCGCTTCGCGCGATAGGAGCCCGAGTCGATGGCGGCCCAGACCCCGGTGTGCGACTTTGGCTGGAAGGCGCGCGATTTCGATCTGCCCGGTACCGACGGCCGCCGCTACGGCTTGTCGGACGTGCGCGGCGCGCCGCAGCGCGGAGCAGGGGCCCCGCTTGCGGGGATGCGACCGTGCAGGCGCGCGTGGGCCGTGCACTCGGGCGTCTGGTCATAGGAGCTCGAGTCGATGGCGGCGCAGACCCCGGTGTGCGACTTTGGCTGGAAGGCGCGCGATTTCGATCTGCCCGGTACCGACGGCCGCCGCTACAGCTTGTCGGACGTGCGCGGCCCCAACGGCCTGCTGTTGATGTTCATCTGCAACCACTGTCCCTACGTCAAGGCCGTGCGCGAACGCATCATTCGCGACTGCAAGGACCTCGCTGCCCTTGGCGTGGGTTGCGTGGCGATCAGTTCGAATGACCCGGAGGATTATCCCGAGGACTCGTTCGAGAACATGAGGCAGGTGGCGCGGCAGTTTGCCTACCCGTTCCCCTATCTGTACGACGAGACCCAGGAGATTGCCCGCGCCTACGGGGCAGTGTGCACGCCGGATTTCTTCGGGTTCAACAAGGATCTGGAGCTTCAGTACCGCGGGCGCCTCGACGCCTCGCGCACCGCGCCGGTGCCCGATGCCCGGCGTGAGCTCCATGAGGCGATGGTGCAGATCGCACGCAGCGGCAAGGGACCGTCGCAACAGATCCCTTCGATGGGCTGTTCGATCAAATGGAAGCGGTCCTGACGCAATCTTCCGCCGTTCTGGAGCGTGTGATCGAGGTGGTTCGCAGGGTTGCTTCCGACGAAATCATGCCGCGTTATCTGAAGGTGGCGCATCAGCGCAAGTCGGACGGCAGTCTGTTCACCGAAGCGGACCTGGCGGCGCAGGATGCGCTGTCCCGCATGCTGCCGCAGATCCTGCCGGGGCCGATAGTGGCAGAGGAGATGACCCAGCAGCAGCAGGTCGAGCGCTGGGTCGGTGGCGCCGAGGGCCTGTGGTGTGTCGATCCGATCGACGGGACTTCCAATTTTGTCAACGGCCTGCCGTACTTCGCGGTGTCGGTGGCGCGGATGCGCAACGGCCGCAGCGTGCTCGGCGTGGTCTACGACCCGGTGGCCGACGAGGTGTTCTACGCGCAACGCGGAGCGGGGTCCTATCTCAACGGAGAGCGGCTGCCGATCAAGACGCAGATTCCGGAGCTGCGCAACGCGATGGCCCAGGTCGATTTCAAGCGCCTGCCGCGCACCCTGCGCGCCGCGCTGGCTGCCGCACCACCTTACTCATTCCAGCGCAACTTCGGCGCCAGCACGCTCGAATGGTGCTATGTCGCCGCCGGGCGCTTCGACGTCTATCTTCACGGCGGCCAGAAACTGTGGGATTACGCGGCCGGGTCGCTCATCCTCGAAGAGGCGGGGGGATACATGGCCACGCTGGAGCACGATGACTTCTGGGCCGGTCGCCTTTGGGAGCGCTCGGTCCTAGCCGCACGCGAGCGGACGCTGTTCGAGGCGTGGGCCCGGTGGGTTCGCGCTCATGTATAGAAACCATCTCCAGGGACTTTCCGCGTTTCTCTTCGCCCTTCGCGCGCGCTTTCAGGCGCCTTGACCGGTACAACCCGCCCCGGTATCTTGCCAAGTTTTCGCAGCAAATCTACCTACTTAGGTGCCTTCATGGAAATGACCCGGGCGTTTACCGCTGAACTGACCGGGGCCGAAATCGTTTCCCGTTGTCTGGCCGAGGAAAAAGTCGAATACGTCTTCGGCTATCCGGGCGGCGCGGTCCTGCCGATCTACGACGAGCTGTTCAAGCAGGACAAGGTCCGGCACATCCTGGTACGCCATGAGCAGGCCGCGGTTCACGCCGCCGATGCCTATGCGCGCTGCACCGACAAAGTGGGTGTCGCCCTGGTGACTTCCGGGCCGGGAGTGACCAACGCGGTGACCGGCATCGCCACCGCATACATGGATTCGATCCCGGTGGTCATCCTGACCGGCCAGGTGCCCACTCACGCCATCGGGCAGGACGCCTTTCAGGAGGTAGATACCGTCGGCATTACCCGACCCTGCGTGAAGCACAACTTTCTGGTCAAGGAGGTCAAGGATCTCGCCGTCACCATCAAGAAGGCGTTCTATCTGGCGGCCAGCGGCCGGCCCGGGCCGGTGGTGGTGGACATCCCCAAGGATGTCACGCTGGCCAAGACGCCGTTCTTCTACCCGGAGACGGTGTCGATGCGTTCCTACAACCCGGTGGTGAAGGGCCATACCGGCCAGATCAAGAAGGCGATCCAACTGCTGACGCAAGCCCGGCGGCCAATGATCTACACCGGGGGCGGGGTCATTCTCGGCAACGCGGCCCAGGAACTGACGCAGCTGGTGCGCGCGCTGGGCTTCCCCTGTACCAACACCCTGATGGGGCTGGGCGGCTTTCCCGGCACCGATCCCCTGTTCCTCGGCATGCTGGGCATGCACGGCACTTACGAGGCCAACATGGCGATGCAGCACTGCGATGTGCTGCTCGCGATCGGGGCGCGCTTCGACGACCGGGTGATCGGAAACCCGAAACACTTCTTCCAGGAACAACGCAGGATCGTCCACATCGACGTCGATCCCTCTTCGATCTCGAAGCGCGTGAAGGTCGACATCCCGATCGTGGGCGACGTCAAGGAGGTGCTGCAGGAAGTCAACCGGCAGCTGGCGGCGAGCAAGGAAAGGCCGGACGAGACCGCGCTCAAGAAGTGGTGGGCGCAGATCGAGCTGTGGAAGAGCCGGGACTGCCTGAAGTACGACCGCGCGAGCCCGATCATCAAGCCGCAGATGGTCATCGAAAAGCTCTACGAACTGACCAGGGACATGGACGCCTACGTCACCTCCGATGTCGGCCAGCACCAGATGTGGGCGGCGCAGTTCTACAAGTTCGACAAGCCGCGCCGCTGGCTGAACTCGGGCGGGCTCGGCACCATGGGTGTGGGTCTGCCCTATGCGCTGGGTGCGCAACTGGCGCACCGCGACGCCACCGTGATCTGTGTGACCGGTGAAGCCAGCATCCAGATGTGCATCCAGGAGCTGTCCACCGCGAAGCAGTACCACCTGCCTGTCAAGATCGTGAACCTGAACAACCGCTACATGGGCATGGTCCGGCAGTGGCAGGAGTTCTTCCACGGCAACCGCTACGCCGAGTCCTATATGGACGCGCTGCCCGACTTCGTCCGGCTCGCCGAGTCGTACGGTCATGTGGGCATGCGCATCGAGAAGCCATCGGACATCGAAGGTGCGCTCAGGGAAGCCCTGTCGCGCAAGGACGAGCTGGTCTTCATGGACTTCGTCACCGACCAGACCGAGAACGTGTTCCCGATGGTTCCGGGCGGCAAGGGTCTTTCGGAAATGATTCTCGTCTGACCCTTTTCTTCACGCTCGCCATCCATGCGGCACATCATTTCTTTGCTTCTGGAGAACGAGTCCGGCGCGCTGTCGCGCGTCTCGGGCCTTTTTTCCGCACGCGGCTACAACATCGAATCGCTCACCGTCGCGCCGACCGAGGATCCTTCGCTTTCGCGCATGACCATCGTCACCACTGGCTCCGACGACGTCATCGAGCAGATCACCAAACAGCTCAACAAGCTCATCGACGTGGTGAAAGTGGTCGACCTTTCGGACGGCACGCACATCGAGCGCGAGCTGATGCTGGTGAAGGTGCGGGCCTTCGGCAAGGACCGCGAAGAAATGAAGCGCATGGCCGACATCTTTCGCGGCCGCATCATCGACGTGACCGACAAGACCTATACGATCGAGCTGACCGGGACCGGCGCCAAGCTCGACGCGTTCATCGAAGCGCTGGAGCGCGGAGCCATCCTGGAGACGGTGCGCACCGGCGCGTCGGGCATCGGCCGCGGGGAACGTAT
Organism: Burkholderiales bacterium; assembly: GCA_035560005.1. Classification (NCBI taxonomy): domain Bacteria; kingdom Pseudomonadati; phylum Pseudomonadota; class Betaproteobacteria; order Burkholderiales; species Burkholderiales bacterium. Next base: position 18,017 of record DATMAN010000043.1, read on the forward strand.
CCTCAAAGTCTAGTCAGGCGCGAGGAGTGAGGAGAGAGGGGTGTACCGGGTGACACCTTGCCCCTCGCGCCTGACCCCTCGCCCTTCACGCCGTTGCACATCATCAAGAAGAGGAGAACATGAAGGTCTTCTACGACAAGGATGCGGATCTGCGTCTGATCAAGGGCAAGAAAGTCGCCATTCTGGGCTACGGCTCGCAGGGCCATGCGCACGCGCTCAACCTCAAGGATTCCGGCGTGAAGGTCACCGTGGGGCTGCGCAAGAGCGGAGCGTCCTGGGACAAGGCGAGGAAGGCCGGGCTGGAGGTCAAGGAGGTCGCCGACGCGGTGAAAAGCGCCGACATCGTCATGATTCTGTTGCCCGACGAGCACATCGCCGACGTCTATCGCACCGAAGTGGAGCCGAACATCCGCAAAGGGGCGACGCTGGCCTTCGCGCACGGCTTCAACATCCATTACGGACAGGTGGTGCCGCGCGCCGATCTGGATGTGGTCATGGTGGCGCCCAAGGCGCCGGGACACACGGTGCGTTCGACCTTCGTGGCCGGCGGCGGGGTGCCGATGCTGATCGCCGTGCATCAGAACCCGTCGAAGAAGGCGCGCGACCTCGCCCTGTCCTATGCCGCGGCGATCGGCGGCGGCAAGGCCGGCATCATCGAAACCAATTTCCGCGAAGAGACCGAGACCGACCTGTTCGGCGAGCAGGTCGTGCTGTGCGGAGGCACGACGGCGCTGATCCAGGCGGGATTCGAGGTGCTGGTGGAGGCGGGCTATGCGCCGGAGATGGCCTACTTCGAATGCCTGCACGAGCTCAAGCTCATCGTCGATCTCATCTATGAGGGCGGCATCGCCAACATGCGCTACTCCATTTCCAACAACGCCGAATACGGCGACTTCACGCGCGGGCCGCGCATCATCACCGAGGAGACCAGAAAAGAGATGCGCCGCATCCTGAAGGAGATCCAGACCGGTGCCTACGCTCAGGAGTTCCTGCTGGAGAACCGCACCGGCGCAGTGAAGCTGAACGCCATGCGCCGCATGGGCCGCGAGCATCCGATCGAAGTCGTCGGCGAGCGCCTGCGCGAGATGATGCCGTGGATCAAGGCCAATCGGCTGGTGGACAAGGCCAAGAACTAATGGCGAGGGAGGCGTGACCAGAAGCGATACCGACCCTGCCTCCGTATCAACCGACACGGTGAAGTGCCGCGCCGAGAGCCGGTGGCAGTTCAGGTTGCCGATGCGCGATCTGTCACCGCTCGCCCGGCGCTCGTGGCTCCTCACCCGGCGAACCGCGTGACGCCCTGGCCGCACCCGCTCATCGCCCGCGAAGGCTGGCCGTTCGTGGCCGGCTCGATCGCGGTTGCCGCGACGGCGACCTGGATCGGCGGCTGGTGGTCGGTGCCGTTCTGGCTGCTCGCCGCCTTCATCCTGCAATTCTTTCGCGATCCGCCGCGGCGCGCGCCCGCCGATGCGGACGCGGTGCTGGCCCCGGCCGACGGCCGGGTGGTCATGGTAGGCAAGGCCAACGACCCCTACACCGGGCGCGAGTCGCTGAAGCTCTCGGTGTTCATGAACGTGTTCAACGTCCATTCCAACCGCAGTCCCGCCGACTGCGAAGTGGTGCGCAACTGGTACCACGCGGGCCGTTTCCTGAACGCCGTCCTTGACAAGGCCTCGCTGGAGAACGAGCGCAGCGCGCTGCTGCTCAGGCTCGCCGACGGCACCGAGATCACGTGCGTGCAGATCGCCGGGTTGGTCGCGCGCCGCATCCTGTGCTACGTCAAGCCCGGCGACCGCTTGCAGCGCGGTCAGCGCTTCGGCTTCATCCGCTTCGGCTCGCGCGTGGACCTGTATCTTCCGCCCAGCGCGCGTGCGCAGATCGCCATCGGCGACAAGGTGTATGCTGGGGCGACCATCGTCGCCCGTCTCGAACGTTCAGTGACAACGCCATGAACTATCCCGGGCCCCGTCCCCGCTGGTTGATGAAGAACGCGATCGGCCGTCCCGGCATCTACTGGCTGCCCAACGCGATCACGACCTGCGCGCTCTTCGCCGGGTTCTACGCGATCGTCCAGGCCATGAACCTGCGGTTCGAGCTCGCGGCCATGGGCATCTTCGTCGCCATGGTCTTCGACGGGCTCGATGGCCGCGTGGCGCGACTCACGCGTACTCAATCGGCTTTCGGCGCCGAATACGATTCGCTCTCCGACATGGTCGCCTTCGGCGCCGCACCGGCGCTCGTGATCTACGAGTGGGCCCTGAAGGGAATGGGCAAACTGGGCTGGTTCGCCGCCTTCGTCTATTGCGGCTGCGTGGCGTTGCGGCTGGCGCGCTTCAACACCAATCTCGGGCTGGTCGACAAACGCTTCTTCCAGGGACTGCCGAGCCCGGCCGCCGCCGGCCTGATCGCGGGTTTCGTCTGGGCCATGGAAGCCTACGACATTCCGCGCCGCGAGCTGCCCTGGGTGGCCTGGTCGCTCGCCGTATTCGCGGGGTTCACGATGGTGAGCAACATCAAGTTCTACAGCGGCAAGGACGTGAACCTGCGCAAGGCGGTGCCGTTCTGGGCGGTCGTGCTGATCGCCTTTTCCGTGGTGGCCATCGTCCAGATCGCCGACAACCTGCCGGAAGTGCTCTTCTCCCTGTTCCTGATCTACGCCGCGTCCGGCTATGTGATGTGGATCGTGCAGTTCGTCTCCCGACGCAGGTCGAAGCAGCGACCGCCGCCGCGCCAGGAGCCCGGCGCCGGCTGATCGCGCCCGCAGTCTTGCGCGCCGGGCGAAAAGCTCTTATATTCGCGCGCATGTTTCTCCCACAGCACGGCCGACTTGTTCTCATCGCCGCCAGCGTCCTGCTGGCGGGCCTGCTGCTGCGCCTCGGGCGCTAGACACTCGAACGCTTCCCCACAGACAGTTTGCCGGGTTCGCTGAAAAAACCCGGACACCAGACGACACCGGAATTGCGTCCCGCGGGCACGACCTCGCGGGATCGGACCGAATCATCGGAGGCAGGCCATGAAGGAACACTTGATCATTTTCGATACGACGATGCGCGACGGCGAGCAGAGTCCGGGCGCCTCGATGACCCGCGAAGAGAAGCTTCGCATCGCGCGCCAGCTGGAGAGAATGCGGGTCGACGTCATCGAAGCCGGGTTTCCCGCAGCGAGCAATGGCGATTTCGAGGCGGTCAAGGCGGTCGCGCAGGCGATCAAGGACAGCCGCATCTGCGCCTTGGCGCGCGCCACCGACAGCGACATCCGTCGTGCCGGCGAAGCCGTCAGGCCGGCCGCAGCGGCGCGCATTCACACCTTCATCGCCACATCCCCCATTCACATGGAGCGCAAGCTGCGCCTGAGGCCCGAGCAGGTGATCGAGCAGGCGGTGAAATCGGTCAGGCTGGCGCGCTCGCTGTGTGAAGACGTGGAGTTTTCTCCCGAGGACGCCGGCCGTTCCGAGATCGACTTTCTGTGCCGGGTGCTCGAGGCGGTCATCGAGGCGGGGGCGAGCACGATCAACATTCCGGATACCGTGGGCTACACCATGCCGGAGCAGTTCGCCGGCATGATGCGGGAGCTGCGCGAACGGGTCCCGAACTCGGACAAGGTCGTGTGGTCAGTGCATTGCCACAATGACCTGGGACTCGCGGTCGCCAATTCGCTGGCCGCCGTCATGGCGGGCGCGCGCCAGGTCGAGTGCACCGTCAACGGCCTGGGCGAGCGCGCCGGCAACGCCTCGCTCGAGGAGATCGTGATGGCGGTGCGCACACGGCGGGATTATTTCCCCTGCGACACGCGCATCGACACCACGCAGATCGTGCCGGCCTCGAAGCTGGTGGCCGCGATCACCGGCTTTCCGGTGCAGCCCAACAAGGCGATCGTCGGCGCGAACGCCTTCGCCCACGAATCGGGCATTCACCAGGACGGCGTGCTCAAGCATCGGGAGACCTACGAGATCATGCGCGCCGAGGACGTGGGCTGGACTACCAACAAGCTGGTACTCGGCAAGCACTCGGGGCGCAACGCCTTCAAGCAGCGCCTGAAGGAGCTGGGCATCGAGCTGGAGTCGGAAGAAGCGGTCAACGTCGCCTTCGCCCGGTTCAAGGAGCTGGCGGACAAGAAGCACGAGATCTTCGACGAGGATCTGGTCATGCTCGCCTCCGACGAGGCCGTGACCCAGGAACAGGAGCACTACCGACTGGTGTCGCTTCTCGCCCACTCCGAAACCGGCGAGACACCGGTGGCGCGCATCGTGATCGCCGAGAACGGCGCCGAGCGGCAGGCGGAAGCCCGCGGCAGTGGACCGGTGGACGCCACGTTCAAGGCGATCGAATCGATCGTGGCGAGCGGCGCCGACCTGCAACTGTACTCGGTCAACGCCATCACCAGCGGAACCGATTCCCAGGGCGAAGTCAGCGTGCGGCTGTCCAAGGCCGGGCGCATCGTCAACGGCCAGGGCGCCGACACCGACATCGTCGTGGCCTCGGCGAAGGCATATCTGAATGCCCTGAACAAGCTGCATTCGCGGCTCGAGCGGCTGAACCCGCAAGTGTGAGATAGGCAGACCATCGAGGCATCGGGAGGAAGAGAACTCGTATGCCTTCGTGCCTTGGTGCCCTTGTGACGAATTCCTTGCTCTGAATTGCTTCCGGGCCCGGCTCGTGGCGCGGGCCTGCTATTCTCCGCACTTCACGCAATCGCAGGTACAGGGGAAGGCGGGGAGAAATGCAGACGGGGGCGCACCACTTGGTGATCGTCGGCGGAGGTGCCGGCGGACTGGAACTCGCCACCCGCCTCGGCGACCGGCTTGGGCGCAGGAAGAAGGCCAATGTCATTCTGATCGACCGGTCGCGCACGCACCTGTGGAAGCCGTTGTTGCACCAGGTCGCGGCCGGATCGATGGACCTCAACGACCACGAACTCGACTATCTGGCTCAGGCGCGCTGGCATCACTTCCGCTTCCAGCTCGGCGAGATGATCGGGCTCGACCGTTCACGCAAGGAAGTCAAGCTCGCGCCGATCGTCGATGAAACCGGCGCCGAGGTCATCCCGGCGCGCAGCGTGCGGTACGACACGCTGGTGATGGCGGTTGGCAGCCATACCAACGATTTCGGCACGCCCGGGGCGGCGCGCCACGCCATCTCCCTGGACACCGCCGAGCAGGCCACGTTGTTCTATTCGCGCCTGCTCAACGCCTGCCTGCGGGCGAACACCCAGAACGAGCCGCTCAAGCCGGGCCAGCTGCAGGTGGCGATCATCGGGGCCGGGGCCACCGGCGTGGAACTGGCTGCCGAGCTGCACAACACGATCCGCGAACTGGTGTCGTTCGGACTGGACCGCATCGACCCGGAGCGCGACATCAAGCTCACGATCATCGAGGCGGCACCGCGCATTCTGCCCGCGCTGCCCGAGCGCCTGTCGGAGGCCACGCTCAAGCTGCTGCACAAGCTGCGCGTGGAGGTTTTGACCGGCGAGCGCGTTACCGAAGTCAGTGCGCAGGGCGTGCGAACCGCGGGCGGGCGCTTCGTTCCGGCCGAACTGGTGGTATGGGCCGCCGGGATCAAGGCGCCCGATTTTCTGAAGGGTCTGGACGGCCTGGAGACCAACCGGCTCAACCAGCTGGTCGTGCATCAGAACCTGCAAACCACTCGCGATCCCGACGTTTTCGCCATGGGCGATTGTGCGAGCTGCCCCTGGCCCGGCAAGCCCGTGCCGGTGCCGCCGCGGGCACAGGCCGCGCATCAGCAGGCGTCGCATCTGGCGCGATGGCTTCCCGCGCACCTGCAGGGCCAATCCGTGCCGCCGTGGACTTACCGCGACTTCGGTTCACTGGTTTCGCTCGGCAAGTACAGCACGGTGGGCAGCCTGATGGGGGCGATCACGCGCGGCAGCCTGATGATCGAGGGACTGTTCGCCAGGCTGATGTACATTTCCCTCTACAAGATGCACGAATACGCGCTGCACGGCCTGGCCAAAGTCGTGCTCGACACGCTGGCCCGCCTGATCACGCGCCGCACCCAGCCTCACGTCAAACTGCACTGAGCCCCGGTTGCATCATGTCCGCATTTCCGAGGCGGCGCCGCCTTGTTGCGCTGGGATTGCTGGCGCTGGCCGCCTGCGTGCCCGTGCCGTACCAGGCGCGCGAGCTCGATGCGACCGCCGCCGCGGCCGACTACGTGGCGCGCCGGGTCGATCAGCCCGGGCTTGCCCGGTTCGCCGCGCGCAGCGGCTACGCCGGTACCTGGCCGCCGGAGCAGTGGTCGTTCGCCGAGCTGGCGCTGGTGGCGTTGTATTTCGATCCGCACGTGCGCAGCGCCCGCGCGCAGACCGACGTCACGCGCGCGGAGCTGGCGCTGGCCGGCACCCGCGAAGGGATGAGCCTCACGCCGGTGATCGAGCACCACAGCCGGCAACTCGACGACGCTCCGTGGAGCGTGGGCGTGGCCCTAGAGCTGCCGTGGGTGGCGCGCACCCGGCGGGAAGCCCGGCGCGCGCGCGCCGTGGCGCTGGCGGACGCGGCCGAGCTGGACGTTGCGCGCTCCGTGTGGCAGAGCCGGGCGCGGCTGCGCGACGCGCTCATCGAACTGACCGATTCGCGTCGTCGGCTCACCGTGCTGGAAGCCGCCCTGTCGGCGCGTCGCGACATGCGCAACCTGGTCGCCCGGCGCGTCGAAGCCGGCATGCTCTCCGCGCGCGAACTCGCGCAGGAAGAAGCGGCGCTTGGTGAAGTGGAAGCGACAGTGGAACTCGAGCGCGGACGGTTGCGCGCCGCGCGCGCGGCGATGGCGGGCAGCCTCGGGATTGCGCCGGAGGTCTTTGCCCGCATGACGGTCGCGGATTCGCCGCTGGGCGATGCCGCGCCGCCAATGACGCCTGCCGAGGTGCGCGCGGCGGCTTTGCGTAACCGGCTCGACGTGCATCGGCGCCTGCTCGAATTCGGCGCGGCCGACGCCGAACTCAGGTTGGCGGTCGCGGCGCAATACCCGGACCTCGCGGCCGCTCCCGCTTACCTCTGGGACCAAGGCGATAGCGTGTGGTCGCTCGCCGCCCGGATCGCGTTTCCTGCATCGGCACGGGCCGCGGCGACGGTGCGCCGGGCCGAAGCCGCGCGCGAGCTGGCGGCCCGGCGCTTCATCGAGCTGCAACACGAAGTCATTGCCCAGGCCGAGCGCGCATCGGCGCGGCTTGTCTCAGCGCTGGCGCAGCGCGAGGCTGCTGCGCGCCAGGCCGCCGCGGCGCGCGCTCGACTGCAACGCGCGCAGACACTCTTCGAGCGGGGTGTGGCCGATCGGCTGGAGCTCACGGCTGCGCGCCTGGTCGCCGGCGCTTCGGCCGATGGCGAGCGCGAGGCCCAGAGCGCCGTCCTGCGCGCGCTGGCGGCGCTCGAGGACACCACCCAAGCCCCGCTGCTGGGGGCGGACGCTACGCTGCACGCGGCGACCGGTCACCGGATCGCGCGATGAGAGTCACCGTCTTGCACGCCGTGATCGCCGCCATGGCCGTGGCCATCGCCGCCCTGACCTGGACGCTGGTGTACTTCGCGCGCGATGAGTTGCGCTTCGAGCAGGACGCCTACGAGGAACAGATCCGGGTCGCTTCCCACGCCGGTGAGGCCGACGGCCGCGCGATCGTGCGCATTCCGGCGACCAGCCAGGCGGCGAGCGGCATCGCCGTGCAGCCGCTCGCGCCGGCCGCCAGCGAGAACACGGTCGAGGTCTACGGCGCGGTCGTGGGCCTGCAAGCGCTGCTGGAGATGCGTGGGCGCTATCTGGCGGCGAGCGCGGAGCTGCGCGCGAGGCGCGCCGCCGCTGCCGCGGCGCAGGCCGAATATCGGCGCATGCAGGCGCTGTACCGTGACGATCGAAACGTTTCCGAGCAGGCGCTGGCGAGCGCAGAGGCCCGCTTCAAAGCCGAGTCGGCGCAACTGGCCGCGGCGCAGGCGGCGGTGGAAACGCTGGCCGACGCGCTGCATACCACCTGGGGAAAGGTGATCGCCGAATGGGTGCGCAGGCCGGATTCGCCCGAGCTGCGCGCGCTGCTCGACCGGCGCCTACATCTCGTCCAGATGTCATTCCCGTTCGAGCTGCCGCGCGCGGCGGCGCGCAACAGCCTGCTGGTGGCGCCGCTCAATGCGTACGACAAGGCCCGATCCGCGCGCTACGTATCGGAGGCGCCGCAGGCGCAGGCCGTGCTTCCGGGACAGACATTCTTCTATCTGGTCGAAGGCGGCGATCTGCGCGCCGGCACGCGCGTCGTCGGGCGCGTCGCCATGGGAGGAAGGGAAAACGGCGTGCTGGTGCCGGGCAGCGCCGTGGTGTGGCACGCGGGCAAGGCCTGGGTCTACGTCAGGCAGGACGGGGAGACCTTCGCGCGTTACGCGGTGCAGGCGTCGCGCGAGATGGGCGACGGCTGGTTCAATCCCGCCGGCGATCTGGAACCCGGTCAGGAAGTGGTGGTGAGCGGCGCGCAACTGTTGCTCTCCGAGGAGTTGAAATTCCAGATCCGCAACGAGAACGAAGACTGAATCCTTTTCACCACGGAGGCATGGAGCCACGGAGAAATTCGGAGAACGAATGAACCACAAAGGCGCCAAGGCACAACAGATCACAAGGTGCATAAAGAACACGAGAAACGGGTCAAAGGTTCTTCTTGGTGCCTTGTGGTGAGGATTTCTCTTCGATTTCCGTCTGTGCCTCTGTGGTGAATAACAACCCATGATCGCGGCGATCGTACGTCTTTCCATCCGCTACGCCGGCGTGGTCGTCGCGCTGGCCGCGACGCTGATCGTCTACGGGCTCTACACCCTGGTGCACGCCAACCTCGACGTGTTTCCAGAGTTCTCCCCCAGCCAGGTGGTGATTCAGACCGAAGCGCCGGGACTCTCGGCCGAGATGGTGGAGACGCTGGTGACGCAGCCGATCGAGAACTCGCTTGCCGGTGCGTCGGGATTGACGTCGTTGCGATCGCAGTCGATTCCCGGGCTGTCGGTGATAACCGTCGTGTTCGAAGACGGCTCAGACATCCACCGCAATCGCCAGATGGTCGGCGAGCGGCTCGCCGCGCTGGCGGGACAGATGCCCCGGGGCGTGGAGGCACCGGCGATGACGCCGCTGACCTCGTCGGCCAGCACGGTGCTGGGCATGGGCGTCACCTCCGCTCGGCGCAGCCTGATGGAACTGCGCACACTCACCGACTGGACGATCCGGCCGCATCTGCTGGCGGTGCCCGGCGTGGCCGAGGTCAACGTCTTCGGTGGCGAAGTGCGCCAGTGGCAGATCCAAGTCGAGCCCGAGCGGCTGCGGCGTTACGGGCTGTCCATCAACGAAGTGGTGGATGCGGCGCGCAACGCTACCGCGGCGGCGGGTACCGGCGCGGTGAGGACGGCGAACCAGCACATCATCATCGAAGCGAAGACCCAGCCGGCCGGACCGGAAGAGGTCGGCCGGGCCGTGCTGGCGTGGCGCGACGGGCAGGCGGTGCGCATCGCCGACGTCGCGCGCGTCACCGAAGGCGCGGCGCCGTCGATCGGCGCGGCGGCGATCGACGGCACACCGGGCGTGTTCATGATGGTGCAAGGCCAGCTCGGGGCCAACACGCACGCCGTCACGCGGGCGCTGGAACGCGCCATCGAAGAGCTGAAGCCGCTCCTGGACAAGGAGCAGGTCATGCTGCACGCCGAGCTGTTCCGCCCGGCCAACTTCATCGAGACCGCGATCCGCAATTTGCGACGCGACATCGCGATCGGATCCGCGCTGGTCGTGCTCGTGCTGTTCCTGTTTCTCTTCAACAAGCGTACCGCCTTCATCTGTACGCTCGCCATCCCGGTGTCCCTGCTTGCCGCGGTGCTGGTTCTCGACCATTTCGGAGTGGCGCTCAACGTCATGGTGCTCGGCGGACTGGCCATCGCGCTGGGGGAGGTTGTGGACGATGCCATCATCGACACCGAGAACATCTTCCGCCGCCTGCGGCTCAACCGCGCTGCGGCGCATCCGCGGCCGGTCGAGCGGGTGGTTCTCGACGCCTCGGTCGAGGTCAGGAGTTCCGTGGTCTACGCCACGTTCATCGTCGCGCTGGTGTTCGTGCCTTTGCTAACGCTCTCCGGTGTGGCGGGCAAGCTCTTCGCGCCGCTGGGGCTGGCCTATATTTTCGCGATTCTCGCCTCGCTCGTCGTGGCGGTGACCCTCACCCCGGCCTTGTGTTATCTGCTGCTCGGGCGCGGGGAACTGGCGGTGCACGATCCTCCCTCCGTCGCCTGGCTCAAACCGCGTTACCTCGCGCTGCTGCGGCGCATCGAGCGCTACCCGGCGCGGGTGATCTCGGCGGTGTTCGCGGTCATCGCTGCGGGGATTGCACTGCTGCCGCTTTTCTCCGGCGAGTTCATCCCGGCATTGCGCGAAGGGCACTACATCATTCACATGACCGCGGTGCCCGGTACTTCGGAAGCGGAGTCCCTGCGCATCGGCGGGCGCGTCAGCCAGGCGATTCTCTCCATCGACGGCGTGAAGTCGGTCGCGCAGTGGGTGGGTCGCTCGAAGATGGGAGCGGATACCTTTGGCACCCACTACAGCGAGTTCGAGGTGGAAATCGGCGCACTTCCCGGCAAGGAGCAGGCGCGGATCCTGCGCGAGATCCGCGCCAGGCTCTCCGGGGAGAGCGGGGCGGCCTTCCCCGGCGTGGCATTCGCCGTGAACACCTTTCTGACCGAGCGCATCGAGGAAACCATCACCGGCTACGCCGCGCCGCTCGTGGTGAGCCTTTACGGCTCCGACCTGGACGCCCTGGACCGTGATGCCCTGGCGGTGGCTGCTGCGCTGGCCTCGGTGCCGGGCGCGCGCGACGTGCAGCTTCAGGCGCCGCCGGGAACGCCACAGGTCGCGGTGCGCCTGCGTCACGAGGCGGCGGCGGCCTTGGGGCTGACCCCGGCTGCAGTGCTCCAGGCCATGCACGCTGCGTTCGAAGGGGCTCGCGTGGGCCAGGTGCATCAGGGGACGCAGACGATCGATCTGGTCGTCGTGCTCCCGCCCGAGCGGCGCGACAGCATGACGGAACTGGGCGCGCTCGTGCTGCGCAACCCGGAGGGCCGGCTGGTCCGGCTCGTGGAAGTGGCCGATATCGCGGTCACCGGCGGGCGTGCCAAGGTGCTGCATTCCGGTGGACGGCGGCTGCAGACCGTGACCGCGAACCTGGAAGGACGGGACCTGCAGGCGTTCGAACGCGACGCGCGGCGTGCGATCGCGCAGAGCGTGCGCCTTTCCCCGGGAAATTACATGGTAGTCAGCGGCACGGCGGAAGCTCAACGCCAGGCGCGCGCCGACCTTGTCGTGCATTCCCTGCTGGCTGCGGTGGGCGTTTTTCTGCTGCTCTACATCGCGTTCAACAATCTGCCCAATCTGCTGGTCACGTTCGCCAACCTGCCTTTTGCGCTGATCGGCGGCGTGGTCGCCGTGCTCGCCAGCGGCGGCTGGCTCTCGCTCGGGTCGCTGGTCGGATTTGTCACCCTGTTCGGCATCACGCTGCGCAACGCCATCATGCTGGTGTCCCACTACCAGCACCTGGTGCAAGCGGAGGGCGAAACCTGGGGCATGGAAACGGCACTGCGCGGCGCGGCGGAGCGCCTGCCTTCGATTCTGATGACCGCGCTCGTGACCGGACTGGGGCTGCTGCCGCTCGCGCTCGGTTCGGGCGAGCCGGGGCGCGAGATCGAAGGGCCGATGGCGACCATCATCGTCGGCGGTCTGGCCACCTCGACGCTGCTCAATCTGCTGGTCCTGCCCACGATGCTGCTGCATTTCGGCCGCTTCGAGCGCGTAGGGAACGCCAGGAGCGGCGGACCAAGCTGATACACTGCGCGCAGATCGCGCGACCGCGCTTTCTCGGAGCTTGCATGGCAACCGTTCAGCTGACAAAGGACAATTTCGAACAGATGGTCACCGACAATCCAGCGCTGGTGATCGATTTCTGGGCGCCCTGGTGCGCGCCCTGCCGGGTGTTCGCGCCGGTATTCGAGGCGGCATCGGAGAAGTATCCGCAGGTGGTGTTCGGCAAAGTGAACACCGAGGAAGAACAGGAGCTGGCGGCGAGCTTCGACATCCGCTCGATTCCCACGCTGATGGTCGTGCGCGATCGCGTGATCCTGTTCTCCCAGGCCGGCGCGCTGCCGGCCTCCTCGCTGCATCAGGTGATCGACAAGGCGCTCGCACTGGACATGGCGCAAGTGCGCCAGGAGCTGGAGGGCGGGGACGGCCAGCAGTCGTCCTGATCCTCGGGCGTGCGATGGGCGAGCGCGGCCGATCGGGTGATTGCGAACGCCGGGTGCAGCGCCACCCTTATTCTCTTCCGTCTGCCCGCGAATCAGACGCGCGGTCCGGTTGCGCCTGCGCAGACGGGGACACCCTCGCTCCGGCAGCGGCACGCCCGCTTCGATCCCCAGACCCGCCGCAAGTGTCGATGACGGGGGAGTTTCGGGCGCGAGCCGGCGGCCAGGCAGTGCTTGAGTGGGCCTTGGTCGGCCGTCGCCGAACCGTCCTCCCCCGGCCCCATAGGCCCGATAGATTATGTAAGTGATCGCTGACCGAGTCTCTCGGCCCCTGAAGGCCATCCGGCGATCCTCTTTGCCGGATCATGGCGCAGCACCGGTGAATCCGGCGAGATTTTCATGGTCGGAAGGACGAAGTTCCTTTATGATTGAGTCAAAGTAACTGACCCGTCAGTCAGAAAGTTCCGGACAAGGCGGGACGGGGCGAGCAGAACGACGAGCCAGCCGAACCTGCGTCGGGCTGGCGATTATTTTTTCTGCGGACCGCTTTTTCAGGTCCGGCGAATCCTGAATCGAGGGGAAATCGCTTGTACAACGCGAATTCATCCATCATTGGCGCGCTTGCCGCCTTGGCACTGGCCGCAGCCGCAGGCGGCTGCGGTTCGAAGAACGATGCCAACGCTCAGCAGGGAAAGACCGGCGCGCCACAGCAGCAGGCGCCGGCGGCGCAGCAAAAGCCCATGGGGCTGCCGGTCAAGGCCGAGCCGGTGAAAGTCGGGCGCATGGCTGACGAAATCAGCGCCGTGGGCTCCTTGCTGGCCGAGGAGTCGGTGATGATCCGTCCCGAGATCGACGGGCGCATCGTCGGCCTGCACTTCCAGGAAGGGCAGCCGGTGTCCGCGGGCCAGCGCCTGGTGACCATCGACAGCAGCGAGTACGAGGCGCAGCTCGCGGCCATCGAGGCCGACCTGCGCACCGAGCAGCAGCGCTATCAGCGCGCCGAGGAGCTTTTCCAGCAGAAGTTCATCAGCAAGGAAGCGCTCGACGTGCAGCGCGGTTCGGTCGAGCGGCTGAAAGCGCGCGTCGATGAGGCGCGGGCCCGCGTCGCGAAGTGCGTGATTCGCGCGCCCTTCTCCGGGGTCGTCGGGCTGCGACAGATCAGCCCGGGCGCCTACGTCAAGGCCGGGGACGACATCGTCCGGCTGGAGAATATCGGCTCGATCAAGGCCGACTTCCGGGTGCCCGAGGTGTTTCTGGGCAAGCTCAAGCCCAACCAGGAAGTCGCGCTCAAGCTCGACGCCTTCCCCAACGAGGAATTTCGCGGCCGCGTCTATGCGGTGCATCCGGCGGTCGACGAACAGACCCGCACCGTGCTGCTGCGCGCCCGGATTCCCAACCGCGGGTTCAAGCTCAAGCCGGGCATGTTCGCGCGCGTAGTGGTGACTACCGAAACGCGCCCCAACGCCATCATCGTGCCGGAACAGGCGATCTGGCCGCAGGGGCAGGACAATTTCGTGTATCGCGTCGTGGACGGCAAGGCGGCGCTGACCAAGATCCAGATCGGCAACCGCCAGCCCGGGGAGGTGGAGATTGCCGCCGGCCTCGGCCCCACCGATGTGGTCGTGACCGAGGGGCAGATCAAGCTGCGCGACGGCGCTCCGGTGATGGTGATGGGCGCTCAGCCTTCCGCGCCCGCGCCGGGCGGCACGGCGCCGGCGCAGGCGCAAGCGGAAAAGAAATCCGGCTGATGCGATTCGCCTCCTAGAAAGGTTCCGCCATGATCCTCTCAGACATCTCGATCCGGCGCCCGGTGCTGGCCACGGTGATGAGCCTGCTCATCATCCTTCTGGGGGTGATCTCGTTCGACCGGCTCTCGGTGCGCGAATACCCGAAGATCGATCCGCCGGTGGTGTCGGTGCGCACCGTCTACAAGGGCGCCACCGCCCAAGTCGTGGAAAGCGTGATCACCACCCCGATCGAAGACGCGCTCTCCGGGATCGAGGGCATCAAGACCATCAAGTCGCAGAGCCGCGAAGAGGTCAGCCAGATCACGGTGACGTTCGTGACCGACCGCGACGTCGAGGCCGCAGCCAACGACGTGCGCGATCGTGTCTCGCGCGTGCGCGCGCTCCTGCCGGATCAGGCCGATGACCCGGTGGTGAACAAGATCGAGGCCGATGCCTGGCCGGTCATGTGGATCGCGGTCACCAGCGACCGGCACTCCCCGATGGAGCTTACCGACTACGCCGATCGCTATCTCACCGATCCGCTGAAGACCATTCCCGGAGTCGCTACCGTCATCATCGGCGGGGAGCGCAAGTACGCGATGCGGGTGTGGCTGGACCGGGAGCGGCTCGCCGCGCTCGGGCTGGCGGTCCAGGACGTGGAGCAGGCCCTGCGGCGCCAGAACCTCGACTCGCCGGGCGGTCGCATCGAAAGCACGCAGCGCGAGCTCACCGTGCTGGCGGAGACCGACCTGAAGAGCGCCGAGGCGTTCAACAACATGATCATCCGTGACGTGGCCGGGTATCCGATCCGGCTGAAGGATGTCGGCTATGCCGCGCCAGGACCCTACGAAAACCGCAAGATCGTGCGCATCAGCGGCAACGAGGCGATCGGGCTCGGGGTCGTGAAGCAGTCCACCGGCAATACGCTGGCCATCGCCGAGGCCGTGCGCGAGATGGTGCCGCGGCTCAAGGCGGGGCTGCCGCCCGGAATGAGCATGAAGGTCGCGGTCGACACCTCGCAGTTCATCGAGGCGGCGATCAACGCCGTGTACAAGGTGCTGCTGGAAGCGCTCACGCTGGTGGTACTGGTGATCTTCCTGTTCCTGCGCAGCGTTCGCGCCACGCTGATTCCGGCGGTCACCATTCCGGTGTCGCTGATCGGCGCCTTCTTTTTCCTCTACATGTTCGGGTTCTCGGTCAACGTGCTGACGCTTCTGGGCATCGTGCTCGCGGTCGGCCTGGTGGTGGACGACGCCATCGTGATGCTGGAGAACATCCATCGCCATATCGAGGAAGGGCTGCCGCCCTACAAGGCGGCGATGAAAGGCGCCAAGGAGATCGGCTTCGCAGTGGTGGCGATGACCGTGACCCTGGCCGCGGTGTTCACTCCGCTGGTCTTCATGACCGGCCGCGTGGGTCAGTTGTTCGTCGAGTTCGCGTTGACCGTGGTGGCGGCGGTCGTGGTATCCGGCTTCGTGGCCCTGACGCTCACGCCGATGATGTGCTCGAAGGTGCTCAAGGCGCATGAGAGCAACTGGCTGTACGACCGGACCGAGGGTTTCTTCGAGGGCATGAATCGCGGATACCAGGCACTGCTGCGCGGCACGCTGCGCGCCCGCTGGGCCGTGGCGCTGGTGTTCGGCCTGGTGCTGGTGGCAATGGTGTGGCTGTTCACGCAACTGAAGTCCGAGCTCTCGCCGGTGGAAGATCGCGGCGTGTTCATGGCGTTTGCCATCGCGCCCGAGGGCTCCACCATGCAGTACACCGACCGTTACATGCGCGCGGTCGGGGAGATCGTCAACGCGGTGCCCGAGGTCGACACGCTGTTCGAAGTGGTGGCGCCGGGGCTGGAGCGGCCCAACCCGGTCAACGTCGGCATCGGGTTCGCCGTGCTCAAGCACTGGGATCAGCGCGATCGCAGCCAGATGGAGATCTCCAAGGAACTCACGCCGAAGCTGTTCGGCGCGCTGCCCGGGGTGCTCTCCTTCACCGTGAATCCGCCCTCGCTCGGACAGAACTTCCTGTCCAAGCAGATCGAGTACGTGATCTACGGCACCAGCTACGAGGAGCTGCAGGGCTACGTCAACAAGGTGATGGCGCGGCTGCGCGAGTATCCGGGGATCACCGGTCTGGATACCGACCTGAAGCTGAACAAGCCGCAGTTGCGCGTGGAAATCGACCGCGACAAGGCGGCTGCGGTGGGGGTGTCGATGGAAACCATCGGCAGCACGCTGGAAACGCTGCTCGGCGGGCGCGACGTCACGCGCTACAAGCGCGAAGGCAAGCAGTACGACGTGGTCGTGCAGATGGAGGACGACAAGCGCCGCCGCCCCGACGATCTGACCTCGATCTACGTTCGCAGCGCCAACGGGGATCTGGTGCAGCTGTCCAACCTGGTGCAGCTGCGCGAGACGGTCGCGCCGAAGGAGCTGAACCACTTCAACAAGTTCCGCGCGGCGGTGATCAATGGCAACGTCGGTCCCGGCGCCAGCCTGGGCGACGCATTGGCCTATATCGACAAGGTGGTCGCGGAGGAATTGCCCCAGCACGTGCTTACCGATCTGGACGGCCAGTCGCGGGAGTTCCGCGAGACCGGCGTCGAGCTGTACGTGACCCTGGCGCTGGCGCTGATCTTCATCTACCTGGTGCTCTCGGCACAGTTCGAGAGCTTCGTGGGACCGTTCGTCATCATGCTCACCGTGCCGCTGGCCGGCACGGGCGCGCTTCTGGCGATGTGGATCAACGCCAAGCTGGGCAACGGCGGCACGCTCAACGTCTACAGCCAGATCGGGTTGGTGATGCTGGTGGGCCTCATCACCAAGAACGGCATCCTGATCGTGGAGTTCGCCAACCAGTTGCGGCGCCGGGGCATGGAACTGTTCGAGGCGGTAGTGGAAGCCTCCACGCTGCGGCTGCGGCCGATCCTCATGACCACCTTCGCCACCGTGCTTGGCGCGGTACCGCTCGCCATTTCGACGGGCGCCGGCGCCGAAGCGCGACAGGCGATCGGCTGGGTGATCGTCGGCGGCATGCTGCTCGGCACCTTCCTGACCCTGTTCGTGATTCCCGCGTTCTACACGCTGATCGTGCGCGGCATCCATCTGCTCCCCGAAGAGAAGGAAGCCCTGCTCGCGCCCGGCGGTGCGGGACCGCTCGCGTCCCCGCAGCGCCGCGAGCCTTGAGCGCGCGCCGGTACAGGCGCTGAGTCCGGAACGGCGGCAAGTGTTCATGCACTTGCCGCTTTTTCGTGTCTATCCTGACCGGAAACACGGCGGTCCGGCATAAGGCCTATGCACGCCGCGCCATCGCAACTTCGGTCGCGGCGTGTTAGAAGAGCCCTTCATTACCTTCGGCACAGGGCGAAACGATGACCGACTCCAAATACGGCTGGCGCACCCCCGCGATCGTGCTGGCCTGCGGCTCCCTGATTCTCACCCTCGCGATGGGCGTGCGCCAGAGCTTCGGCTTGTTCCTGCCGCCGATGACGTTGGAGTACGGCTGGGGCCGCGAGACTTTCGCCTTCGCCATGGCGCTGTCGAACCTGCTGTGGGGCGTGTTCCAGCCGTTCTTCGGTGCTGCCGCCGATCGCCATGGCGCCGCCCGCGTGGTGGTCGTGAGCGCGCTGCTTTATGTGGCGGGGCTCGCGCTCATGCCGCATTCGGCGAGCGGGATCACGCTGAACTTCAGCGCGGGATTGATCATCGGACTGGCGCTTTCCGGCACGACTTTTGGCGTGATCCTGGGCGTGATCGGGCGCGCCTATCCGCCGGAGCGCCGCAGCTTCGCCCTGGGCGTGGCGACCGCCGGCGGCTCCTTCGGCCAGTTCCTGATGCTGCCGCTCACGCAGTGGTTGATCAGCGCCTACGGCTGGAAGGGCGCTTTGTACGCGTTGGCCGCCACGATGCTCGTCATCGTTCCGCTTTCAGCCGCCATGGTGGAGACCGGACGCGAGGCGGTTCAGGGGCCCAGGCAGTCATTGCGCGAGGCTTTGCGCGAGGCGAGCAGCCAATCCAGTTTCTGGTATCTGACCTCGGGATTCTTCGTGTGCGGCTTTCAGGTGGCGTTCATTGCGGTGCATTTGCCGGCTTACCTGGCGGATTCGGGAATGGCGGCCCATGTGGGCGCGCTGGCGCTCGCCCTGATCGGACTGTTCAATATCGCCGGTTCGTTTCTCGCGGGAATCCTCGGCGGGCACTACAGCAAGAAATATCTGCTCTCGGCGATCTACTTCGCCCGCGCTGCGGTGATCGCCGTATTTCTGCTCTGGCCGATTTCGGCCGGGAGCGTATATCTGTTCGCCGCTGCGATCGGCTTTCTCTGGCTCGGAACGGTTCCGCTCACCAACGGATTGATCGCCCAGATCTTCGGCGTGCGCTATCTCGCCACCTTGTTCGGCATCGTGTTCCTCAGCCACCAGCTCGGCAGTTTTCTCGGCGTCTGGCTCGGCGGCGTGCTGTTCGACATGACAGGCACGTATCAGCTTGTCTGGGTCGGCGGCATCGCCCTGGGCGTGGTTGCCGGTCTTCTCAATCTGCCCATCGACGAGCGGACCCTGCCGAGGCCCCAACCGGCATGAGACCCGAGGGCTGGCATCCCGCTTGGTGGTGGCTGCTGGTGATCGCGGTCTGCGCCATGCTCGCCGTCACCGCACTGCGCGGCTACCTGTCGCCGGCCGCCGTGATCGATCTTTCCAATTCCCGTCTTTGCGAATCGGCCGCTCCGGGCAACCCGGCGGCGTAAGCCGGTGTTGCCTCGATTACTCGACCCATGCGAATGAGTTCATTCGCTTCTCGATCATTGTTCCAGGCACGGCCCGGCCCTACCATCGTTCCCCGGCAGACTTGCCGATTTCACCGCAAGGGGGGCACGGATCGATGACCGAGATCAGGAAAGGACGAGAACGCGGGTTCGCCGACCACGGCTGGCTCCAGAGCCATCACACGTTCTCTTTTGCCGATTACTACGATCCCGGGCACATGGGGTTCGGCGTGTTGCGCGTCATCAACGAGGACCGGGTGGCGCCGGGGCAGGGCTTCGGTGCCCATCCCCATCGGGACATGGAGATCATCAGCTACGTGCTCGAGGGCGCGCTCGAACACCGGGACAGCATGGGCAACGGCTCGGTGATCCGCCCGGGCGACGTCCAGCGCATGAGCGCCGGCACCGGAGTGTTTCACAGCGAATACAACCCGTCCCGGACCGACCGCGTGCACTTTCTGCAGATCTGGATCGAGCCCGCGCGCTACGGTGTTCCTCCCAGCTATGAACAGAAGCACTTCAGCGCCGAGGACAAGCGCGGCAGGCTGAAGCTGGTGGCGTCGCCCGACGGGCGCGACGGATCCGTGACGATTCACCAGGACGCGCGGGTCTACGCCGCCCTCCTGGACGGAGCGGAGCGCGCCGAGCACACGATCCAGATGGGGCGCCGGGCATACGTGCATGTGGCACGAGGCAGGGCGACCGTGAACGGGCATCCGCTCGAGGCCGGCGATGCGCTCAAGGCGACCGGCGAGCAGCGCATCGTCATCGAGCAGGGCGAGGGGGCCGAAGTGCTGCTGTTCGACCTTCCCTAGGGAAAGGCGGTCTGGATTGCGTGCCTGAAGTCGGCGGCGCGTGCGCTAACATGCAGGTGCCGTGCTCTGCCTTCGTTCCGTTTCCAAGTCCTTCGACGGCCCGCGTCCGCGCCGGGTGCTGAACGGCATCGACCTCGAGCTGCGCCCGGGAGACTACGTCGCGGTAATGGGCGAATCGGGCGTGGGGAAATCCACGCTGCTCAACCTCATTGCCGGCCTCGAGACGCCGGACGCCGGCAGCGTGACTTTCGAGGGAACGAACCTCGCCGAGCTCCCCGACGAAGCGCTCACGAAGCTGCGGCGCACGCAAATGGGCTTCGTCTTCCAGGCTTTTCACGTCCTGCCCTATCTCAGCGTGGCACAGAACGTCGAGCTGCCGCTCGCGTTGGCGCGAATGCCGTCGAGTGATATCGCAAAGCGGGTCGACGAAGTTCTGAGCGCAGTCGGTCTGAAGGATCGCGCGCAGAGCATGCCGCGCGAACTCTCCGGCGGCGAGCTGCAGCGGGTCGCCATCGCCCGTGCGCTGGTGCACCGGCCGCGGCTGGTGCTTGCCGACGAGCCCACCGGCAATCTCGACCACGACACCGCGCAGCAGGTGCTGGCGCTGCTGCGCGCTCAGATCAAGGAACGGGGCGCCGCGGGAATTCTCGTCACCCACTCGCGGGAAGCCGCCGCGACGGCGGATCGGGTCTATCTGCTCACTGCGCAGGGGCTGCATCGGCGATCTTGATGCCGGCTCCATAGCCAGGGGATTGACCGCTGCTGTAGCGGAACGAACTGTTCGTCCACCACGCGCAGTTCATTCGCGCTTCCGGCCACCGCGTAACCTGCCGCTGTGGACAGCAGCGCCGCCGAAATGACGGTCGCGCGCCGGTGGCCTGATCAACTGTCGGGGAAAATGCGCGAGATTGCGTTCATGTTGCCTCCCTTGAAGTGTTGCTGCTTAACCGCGGGCTTGCCGCGCTGACCGTCGCTACTGCCGCGACTCGGACTGCTCCTCGTAAATGAGCCATCGGCCGGTGGGAGAGGGCCCGACCAGCAGGCTGATCGGGCCCGTGTTCTTGCCCGGTTCGGAGGTTCGCAGCGCTTCGATGCGCACGAAACCGGCCTCCCGTTCGTAGGTCACGTTCGAGTAGCCGTTGCGAACGCCGCGCGCCCTGGCCGTCGTCATGATCTGGCGCAACTGCGCCTTGTACTGTGGCGCTGGCATGGTGATGTTCTGCGCGTCACCCATCGGCATGCTGCGACGAAGCTTGATGAACGCTTCGTCGGCGTAAAGATCGGCGATGCCCGGGTCGTACGCGCTCTCCAGAGCGACGTACTGTTCGAAGAAGCGCTTTGCCTCTTGGATTGCGGAGTCCTGCGCCCACGCCAGCGCCGCGACCGCAAGGCCTCCCAGCGCCGCTAGAAGTCTTGGCCAGATGCCGTAGGGGTCGGCCGGCTGTACGGTGGAGGTGATCGTCACGGCGAGCAAGTCAGGCGATCGATCCGCGTTGACAACAAGAAGTGCCAGCGGCGCCGAGCCACGCGATTAGCCCGAGGCTGCGACTCACTTCCAGTTGGCTCCGGGCTCGGCCAGGGTTTCGAGATAGGCGCCGATCTCGTTGATCGATCCGTCGCCCAGCACGTCTTTCCAGGGCGGCATCATCTTCTGTACCCGTCCGTCTCTCACGGTTGCCAGGAATTCCTTGTAGCCCTTGGAAAAGACCTTCAGGTTGGCGCCGTACTTGCCACCTTCGGCCTTGGAGCCATGGCACTGGGCGCACCAGGTGTTGAACAGTTTCTTGCCGCCAGCGATCGCCTCTGGATTGCCCGACATCGGATTGCCTTGTTGCGTCGCGGCAAGCGCGGCATCCAAGCCGGCGAACCCGAGACCGTCGACGGACATGACCAGAGCGATGGATGCTAGACGTGAACTGAGCTTCATCTCGCCCCCCGAGTTTGTGAGTGCTGTTCGTCTGGCTCGTGCGGCAGCGCGAACGAACAGTCTACTATTACTACGCCAATCTCACGTACTCGTAGTCGACCGCCAGATTGTTGATGCCGCGATCCGGCGGGGCGATCCAGCCGGCGATCTTGCCCGGTTCGACGACGCGCTGCATGAGGCCGCGGACGAACGCCTGATCCGACTCGCTCGGAATCCATTCGGGAAGGCGACGTAGGTACTCTTCGCGGGATCGCAGGTTCCCGGCGGGATCGTAGGTGCCGTCGGCCCACACGCCGATCGCGCGGCGGAAGCGCGAGCTGGGCAGCGAAAGCCGGAAATCGAATCCGGCACGCTCGATCTGCATATTCCAGCGCTTGACCCCGATCTCGCAGTCCTTCAAGTACGCACTGCGCATGATCTCGTTCATCGCATTGCGCAGGTTCACCTGCTCCTTGCCGCGCGGCGTTTCCAGCTCGCAGACGGCGTCGCCGCACACATGGTCCTGGTACTGCGCTTCGTCCGGTCGGCCCTTGATGCCGTTGGCGAAAGAGGACGCCGCGTTCGAAGAGATCTCCGAGCCGAAAAGATCCAGCGAAGAGCTGCACCAGAAATTGAGGTAGCGCTGCAGTGTCGGCAGATCGATGGCGCCTTGGGCGCGGACCGCGGCCGGGTCGTCGGTGCCGATCTGCTTCATCACCTCCAGCGTGCGCTTGACCACGCGCCCCACGCCCGTCTCACCGACGAACATGTGGTGCGCCTCCTCGGTGAGCATGAAGCGACAGGTGCGCGCCAGCGGATCGAAGCCCGATTCGGCCAGGCTCTTCAACTGGAACTTGCCGTCTCGGTCCGTGAAGTAGGTGAACATGAAAAAGGACAGCCAGTCGCTGATCGGCTCGTTGAAGGTACCGAGGATTCTCGGTTTGTCCGCGTCGCCCGAGTGGCGCGCCAGCAGTTCCTCGGCTTCTTCGCGTCCGTCGCGCCCGAAGTAGGCGTGTAGCAGGTAGACCATCGCCCACAAGTGACGACCCTCTTCGACGTTGACTTGGAACAAGTTGCGCAGGTCGTAGAGCGAGGGACAGGTGTGGCCGAGCAGGTGCTGCTGCTCGACCGAGGCGGGCTCGGTGTCGCCCTGTGTGACGATGATGCGGCGGAACTGGGAGCGCAGCTCGCCGGGCACCTGCTGCCAGACGGGTTGACCGTAATAGTCGCCGAAGCCGATCTTGCGCCCCGGCGTGGGTTCGGCGAGAAAGATCCCCCAGCGGTAATCGGGCATCTTCACGTACCCGTAGCTCGCCCAACCCTGTGCGTCCACGCCGACCGCGGTGCGCAGGTACACTTCGCTCGCCGCGAAGTCGTGCGGCCCCATCTCCCGCCACCAGTCCAGAAACTTCGGTTGCCAGTGTTCGAGCGCTCGCTGCAACGCTCTGTCGTCGGCCAGATTGACGTTGTTCGGTATGCGCTCGCTGTAATCGATGTTCATTGGTCCCGCTCCGCGCCTAGAGTGACAAGTGACGAGTGACGAGCCACGCCTTTCGCTGCGCGCTCATACGCGCTCCCAGCCGAATCGAGCCTTCGTGCCGGAGCCGTAGACCCTGAGTGCACCGTGCTCGCCCACGGCGTTAGGGCGGTTGAAGATCCAGTTCTGCCAGGCCGAGAGCCGGCCGAAGATGCGCGTCTCCATCGTCTCCGCGCCGGGGAAGCGCAGGTTCGCTTCCATCCCGGTCAACGCATCCGGTGAAAGGCTGGCACGCTCCTCGACGGCGATGCGCACTTCTTCTTCCCAGTCGATGTCGTCGGGGGCGAAGGTCACCAGGCCGGCCTCCAGCGCGCTGCGGGCATCGAGCTTCTCACCGCAGCGCGCGCGCAATTGCTCCACCGGCTCGGGCGCGCCGCAAAAGCGCGTCGCCAGCCGCGACTGACGGTTCACCATCGGATAGGTACCGAAATTGAGCGCGGAGAGCGCGACCGTGGGCACGGCCGCCCCACCGTCGGGCAGCATCAACATGTAGCTGCGGTCGGCCGCCAGCGCCAGCTCGAACAACGTGCCGGCGAAGCAGGAGCCCTGGTCGATGATCGCGAACAGGGTGCGAGACGACACGTCCAGACGCGCGAGCGTGCGGCGCAACCAGCCAATGGTCTCGCGTACCAGCCAGTGGCCGCGATGCCGCTCGAGCGTGGCGTCCATCGCGAGCACCGCATCCGGATCGCCGCGCGTCCTCAGCAGCCAGGTGCCGATCTCCGGCTCGTTGGTGCGCAGCGCGAGGATGGCGTCGTCCAGCTCCCGCGCCAGCGCCAGCGGCCACCACTGCGCGCCGGCCGCCAGGATCGCGGTCGGCTCTTCGGGCTGCGAAGCCGAGGGCGCGCGCAGGGTGATGGTGGCGGTACGGGCCCTGCGGTCGAGCGCCACGTCCACATGCGAATAGTGGTAACCGTTGTCGTCGATCTCGCGCTCAAGTGCGGTGAGCGCGATGCCGGGTGGCGTGCCATCGCGCGTGCTGGAGCGCACCAGCTCTTCGGCGCGCCGCCTCACCGCTTCGCCAAACTGCTGCGGGCGGGCGGTCTCGTCCACCAGATTCCATCGCCTGGCGCGGTCGGCGCGCACGCCTTCGGCCGTGCCGCAGAACACGTCGGCCAGATCGCGGCGCACCTTTCTCTTGTCGGTCAGGCGGGTGAGCCCGCCGGTTCCCGGCAGCACGCCCAGCAGCGGTACCTCGGGCAGGCTCACGGTGGAGGAGCGGTCGTCGATCATCAGAATGTGGTCGCAGGCGAGCGCCAGTTCGTAGCCGCCCCCGGCCACCGTGCCGTTCACCGCCGCCAGAAACCGCAGCCCGTCGTGGCGGCTGGAGTCTTCCATGCCATTGCGCGTTTCGTTGGTGAACTTGCAGAAGTTCACCTTCCAGGCGTGCGAGGACCGGCCCAGCATGTAGATGTTGGCGCCCGAGCAGAACATGCGTTCGCGCGCCGAGGTCAGCACCACGCATTTCACCGCGGGGTGCTCGAAGCGGATACGGTTCAAGGCGTCGTACAGCTCGATGTCCACTCCGAGATCGTAGGAGTTGAGCTTCAGCCGGTAACCGGGTCTGAGACCTCGTTCCTCGTCCACGTTCATGCTCAAGGTGGCGATCGGGCCGTCGATGGCGAGGCGC
Source organism: Burkholderiales bacterium (assembly GCA_035560005.1). Classification (NCBI taxonomy): domain Bacteria; kingdom Pseudomonadati; phylum Pseudomonadota; class Betaproteobacteria; order Burkholderiales; species Burkholderiales bacterium. Next base: position 42,640 of record DATMAN010000043.1, read on the forward strand.
CAGTGTGCGTAGCGATCCGGGTGCGTCTCGAAAGTCACCGGCGCCTCGGTCGGCTTCAGGGTCGATTCCGGAATCTCATTCATGCTTGCTCTCCGTCCCGAGTCACGCGGCCAGCGCGCGCTTCAGATCCCTCAGGCTCTGGCGCACGCTGCGGCCCGCGGTGTCCACGGTCGTGTCGGCCTGCGCGTAGAGCATCGCGCGGCTCTCCAGGATGCGGCGCAGGTCTTCCATCGCCTGTGCGTTGCCCGCCATGGGGCGCGTGTCGCCCTGCGCGACGACTCGCGCCATGTGCTCCTCGGGCGCGGCTCTCAGCCACACGGTGAAGCAGGTGGCGAGCAGCAGATCGTAGGTAGCCGGCTCCGATACGATGCTGCCGCCGGTCGCGATCACGCAGCGCGTGTGGTTTTCCAGAACCTTCTCCAGGCATCTCCTCTCGTAGCGCCGATAGCCCTGCTGGCCGTACAGCAGGAAGATCTCCGACAGGCTGGTGCCTGCCTCGCGCTCGATTTCCCGGTCCAGTTCGAGGAACGGTACCTTCAGCTCCTCGGCGAGCAGCTTGCCCAGGGTGGACTTGCCGGCCCCGCGCAATCCCACCAGGGCGATGCGCTTGCGGCGCTCGACCGGCTGCGGGCCGAACTCGCGCAGCAACTGATCGCGAATACGCGCCAGGCGCGGCCGCGGCATGCGCTCGAGCAGCGAGTGAATCAGCGTCAGTTCGGGCGAGCGTGCGTCCTCCTCCCGCAGGAGTTCGACGAGCGGCAGCCCCAGAGCGCCGGCAATCTGGCGCAGGAGCAGCACCGAGACGTTGCCGCGCCCGGATTCCAGCAGGGCCAGATAGCGTTCCGACACTCCCGAGTCGCGCGCCAGGAGCTTGCGCGTCATTCCGCGGCGCGCACGGGCTTCGCGCACTCGCTCGCCCAGGCCGCACAGGAATTCGCCGTCCAGTTCTGCGAGACCTGCTTTGGGCTTCGGATCGCGCGCTCCCATGGCTATTGCGCTGCAATATATTGCCTATTCGGAAAGGCATGTGCATCATACTGCACCTGAGGCGGCTGACCAAGCGCGATGTGGCCGTCGAGGAGACCGATTTGCCGCAGGACCTGACGATACTGGTTGGAACCCAGACCGGAATCGCCCAGCTCGTGGCGCAGGCGATCGAGTTGCGGCTCGAGGGCGAGGCGAACGTGCGGGTGCGGATGATGGACGCCCTGGATGCGAGCGTGTTCGCGGCCGGCGGACTGTTCCTGATCTGCACGTCCACGTACGGACAGGGCGACGTGCCGGACAACGCCAGGCAGCTCTACGAATCGCTGTGCACGGAGCGGCCCGATCTTTCCAATGTGCGCTATGGCGTGATCGCGCTCGGCGACCGCACCTATGCGCAGACGTTCTGCTTCGGCGCAAAGCGCTTCGACAAGCTGCTTACCGAGCTGGGGGCGCAGCGGGTTGGCGAGATCATGCTCAACGATGCCAGCGACGGCACCCTGCCGGAGGACGAAGCCGTGGTCTGGATCGAAGGATGGATGACCCTGTGCCGGCAGTTGCCCGAGGCCGCGCAGGCTAAACTAGATACCGTTTGAACGTCCGTGCGACGGGCCGGCAAGAGCCCGCGCGACCAGAGCAATCGGAACTGGAGGAGCGCCGTGTCAGGATTCAGCCGGGCTGATCATTCGGTCAGTCCGCCGGTCATCAACATTCCGCGCGAGTACAACGCAGCCTACGATCTGGTCGAGCGCAATCTCGTCGCGGGCCGCGCCCGCAAGATCGCCTATATCGACGACGCCGGGCGTTATACCTACGGCGAGCTGGCGGAGCGCGTCAATCGCGCCGCCAATGCACTGACCGCGCTCGGGCTCGAGATGGAAGACCGCATCTTGCTGGCCCTTCTCGACACGATCGATTTTCCCGCCGTCTTCCTCGGGGCCATCAAGGCCGGAATCGTGCCGATCGCCGCCAACACGCTGCTCAAGAGCGCCGACTACCGCTTCATGCTCGAAGACAGCCGGGCAAGGGCGCTCGTCGTGTCGGAACCGCTGCTCGCAACCTTCGAGCCGGTTCTGAACGACCTGCCGTTTCTCAGGCATGTCATCGTCTCGGGCGCCGACGCCCATGGCCGGTTGCATCTGCAGACATTGTTGGCGAAGGCCGGCGCCGCGTTCGATCCCGCCCCCACCACCTGCGACGACGCCTGCTTCTGGCTCTATTCCTCGGGATCGACCGGCACGCCGAAAGGAACGGTGCACATCCATTCGAGCCTCATCCAGACTGCGGAACTGTATGCACGGCCCATTCTCGGCATCGGGGAGGACGACATCGTGTTCTCCGCGGCGAAGCTGTTCTTCGCCTACGGGCTGGGCAATGCGCTCACCTTCCCGCTTTCGGTGGGGGCGACCGCGCTGCTGATGGCCGAGCGGCCCACGCCGCCCGCGGTGTTCCAGCGCTTGCGCGAACACCGGCCGACCATCTTCTATGCGGTCCCGACACTGTATGCCGCGCTGCTCGCGAGCCCCGACCTGCCCAAGAAGGCGGATCTGGGGCTGCGCGTCTGCGTGTCGGCAGGTGAGGCGCTGCCGGCGGATCTCGGACAGCGCTGGCATCGCCATTTCGGCGTGGATATCCTGGATGGCATCGGCTCCACCGAGATGCTGCACATTTTTCTGTCGAATCGCCCCGGGCAGGTTCGATACGGAACCACCGGCAAGCCGGTGCCGGGATACCGGATCCGTCTGCTGGGCGAGGACGGCCGGGAGGTCGGAGTCGATGAGCTCGGCGAGCTTCAGATCGACGGCCCGACGAGGGCGCTGATGTACTGGAACAACCGCGCGAAGTCGCTGGCCACCTTCATCGGTCCATGGACCCGCGCCGGCGACAAGTACAGCATCGACCGCGATGGCTACTACGTCTATGGCGGGCGCTCCGACGACATGCTGAAGGTGAGCGGGATGTACGTCTCGCCGTTCGAGGTCGAGGCGGCCCTGTTGACGCATCCCGATGTGCTGGAAGCCGCCGTGATCGGCGCGGAAGACGAGCAGCATCTCGTCAAGCCGAAGGCCTTTGTGGTGCTAAAGCCCGGCGTGATCGCATCGACGGCGCTGGCCGAGGCGCTGAAGCAGCACGTCAAGGACCGGCTGGCGCCTTACAAGTACCCGCGCTGGATCGAGTTCATCGCCGAGCTGCCGAAGACCGCGACCGGCAAGATCCAGCGCTTCAAGCTGCGCGCAGCTTCGGGCGCCGCGTAGCGGCAAAAGCAAGAGGCTCTCAACGTACAGATTCGGATAAGGATGCCGGGCATGCACGATCCAGAAACAACGCCACATCGGAGCAGGCGGCGCTTTGTAGCGGCGGCAAGCGCGCTGGCCGGCTGCTCGCTCGTGCCGCGGCTGGGCAGGGCACAGCCCGCGAAGATCCGGCTCGGGCTGATGCTGCCCTACACCGGAACCTACGCGCAGCTCGGTCTGGCGATCGACAACGGCCTGCGCCTGGCGCTGGAGGGAAACGGCGGCCGTCTCGCCGGGCGCGACGTCGAATTGCGCCGCGTCGACGACGAATCCGATCCGGCGAAAGCCACCGACAACGCCAATCGGTTGATCACCCGCGACAAGGTCGACGTGCTGATCGGCAGTGTCCACTCCGGCGTGGCGCTGGGCATGCTGAAGGTGGCGCGCGAGACCGGCACGCTGATGCTGATCCCGAACGCGGGCGCGGATGCCGCCACCGGAGCCCTGTGTTCGCGCAACGTCTTCCGCACTTCTTTCAGCAACTGGCAGCCGGTGCATCCGCTCGGCAAGGTGCTGGCGGAGCGCGGCCACAAGAGCGCCGTGTTCATCACCTGGAAGTATGCAGCGGGCGAGGAATCGCTGGGCTCATTCCGAGAGGGCTACGCGAAGGTCGGCGGCAGGGTGGTGAAGGAACTGTTCGTGCCGTTTCCCAACGTCGAGTTTCAGGCTCTGCTGACCGAGATCGCCGCCGTCCGACCCGACGCGGTGGCCTGTTTTTTCGCCGGAGGAGGGGCGGTCAAGTTCGTCAGGGATTACGCCGCTGCGGGATTGAAGGACAAGATTCCCCTCTATGGCTCGGGATTCCTGACCGAGGGTGTGCTCGCCGCGCAGGGCCCGGCGGCCGAAGGTCTGCTGACGACGCTGCACTACGCGGATTCACTGGACAATCCGCGCAACAAGGCGTTTCGCGCCGCGTATGCGCGCGCCTTCAAGATGCAAGCCGATGTCTACGCGGTGCAGGGTTACGACACCGGCCTGCTGCTCGCGCAGGCGCTGGCGCGGGTCAAGGGCGACCTCGACGACCGCGATGGCATGATCGGCGCGATGGAATCGGCCGTCATCGACAGTCCGCGCGGACGCTGGACCATGTCCAGGGCGCACAACCCGATCCAGGACATCTATCTGCGCCGCGTCGAAAACGGCGACAACAAGGTCATCGGCGTGGCGTGGAAGGCGCTCGAGGATCCCGCACGCGGCTGCCGCATGGGTTGAGCGTTTACATCGAACGCCGCGACGCAAGCGCGCAGAGAAGACACAAAGAGGCGCAACGCAACCCTTTGCGCCGTGCCGAGTGCCGAGCCTGGCCTCCTGCGGATAAATGGACATAGTCACCTTCCTGATCCAGCTGCTGAACGCGGTCCAGTACGGACTGCTGCTGTTCCTGGTGGCGGGCGGGCTCACGCTGATCTTCGGGATCATGGGTGTGATCAACCTGGCGCACGGCAGCTTCTACATGATCGGCGCCTACCTGGCATGGTCTCTGAGCGAGCAACTGGGCAGCTTGTGGCTGGCGATTGTTGCCGGCGTGGCGTTGTCCGTGGCCCTGGGCCTGCTGCTGGAGTGGCTGTTCTTCCGGCATCTGTACCGTCGCGACCATCTCTATCAGGTGCTGCTGACCTACGGGCTGATCCTGATCTTCGAGGAGCTGCGCAGCATCCTCTGGGGTGACGATGTGCACGGGGTGCGGGTGCCCGAAGTCCTGTCGGGTTCGATCCCGCTCACCGACACGCTGTCCTATCCGGTCTACCGCTTGTGGATTTCCGCGGTGTGTGTCGGGCTGGCGGCGTTGCTCTACTTCGTCATTCAGCGCACGCGGCTGGGCATGATGATCCGCGCCGGCGCCTCCAATCGCGAGATGGTGCAAGCGCTGGGCATCGACATCGGTTTGCTCCACCGTGTCGTCTTCGCGCTGGGCGTGGCGCTCGCCGCATTGGCCGGCATGCTCGCGGCGCCGGTCTCCTCGGTATTTCCGGGCATGGGCAACCAGGTGCTGATCGTCTGCTTCGTGGTGGTCGTGATCGGCGGCATCGGGTCGATCAAGGGGGCGCTGCTGGCTGCTCTGCTGATCGGGCTGGTCGACACGTTCGGGAAAGTCGTCGAACTGGAGATTGCCGGCTTCGGCGTGCTGCCCGAGTTGGCCGGCATGAGCGTCTACCTGATGATGGCTGCGGTGCTGCTCTGGCGCCCGGAGGGCATCTTCGGCAGGAGGCTTGCGTGAGCGTGCGTGGCGGAGCGCTCATGCTGGTCACGGCGCTCGCCGCGCTCCTCCTTCTTCCGTTCGTCGCCGAGAAGTTCTACGTGCAATTCGCCACCAAGGTGCTGGTCATGGCAATTTTCGCCGCGAGCCTGAATCTGCTGGTCGGTTACACCGGCCTGGTCAGCCTGGGCCACGCGGCGTTCTTCGGGATCGCCGGCTATCTGCTGGCGCTGGTCACGCCCCAGTACGAGGCGGCCGATCTCTGGTCGAGCCTGTTGCTCGCAGTGGGTGCGGCTGCGCTGCTCGCGCTCGTGGTCGGCGCGCTGGTCGTGCGCACCTCGGGGATCTACTTCATCATGGCCACGCTGGCGTTCGCGCAGATGCTGTACTTTCTTTTTCACGACACCTCGCTCGCCGGCGGCTCCGACGGCATCTACATCTATGTGCGTCCGCAAGCCAACATCGGCGGCTGGCGCCCGTTCGACCTGGAGAACTTCAGGCACCTGTACTTCGTGGTCCTGGCGATGTTCGTGCTGGTGCTGGGTTTCCTGCGCGCGCTGGTCGATTCGCCCTTCGGCCGCGTGATCGCCGGCATCCGCGTCAACGAGCAGCGCATGCGTGCGCTCGGCTTCGCAACCTTTCGCTACAAGCTGGTGTGTTTCGTGATCGGGGGCGCGCTGGCAGGACTGGCCGGCTATCTGTCCGCCGTGCAGTTCGGAGTGGTCAATCCCGACATGCTGGGTTGGCACCTGTCCGGGTCGGCGTTGATGATGGTGATCCTCGGGGGCATGGGCACGCTGCCCGGCCCGGTGCTGGGCGCCGTCACCATCATGCTGCTTGAGCTGGGTTTTCAGTCGCTGACCAAGCATTGGCAGCTCCTGATGGGCGCGGTGATCGTGCTGGTGGCCTTGGCGCTGCCGCAAGGTTTGGCCGGCCTCGTGGCGTTGCCCGGAACGGCCAGGGCGCGCGATGACGGCTGAAGTCCTTCTTTCCACCCACGGACTGTCGCGCCGCTTCGGCGGTCTGACGGCGGTCGACGGCGTGTCCATCGAATGCCGCAGCGGCCAGGTACACGCGGTCATCGGCCCCAACGGCGCCGGCAAGAGCACGCTGATCAACCTGCTTTCCGGCGATCTGAAGCCGAGCGCCGGCACCGTGCGGCTGCGCGGTACGGATGTGACCGGGCTGCCGCCGCACCGCATCTCGCAACTGGGCGTGGGGCGCAGCTACCAGAAGACCAACGTGTTCCTGCCGTTCAGCGCGTTCGAGAATTGCCGCCTCGCCGCGCAGTCGCGCATGGGCAGTTCGATGCGCTTCCTCAGACCTGCCTTGCGCTGCCGGCAGGCGCGCGAAGCCGCCGAGCGGGCGCTGTCGCTGGTCGGCCTCGATCAGCGCGCGCACGTGCCGGTCGCCGAACTGTCGCACGGTGAACAGCGCGAGGTGGAGATCGCCATGACGCTCGCCACCGATCCGGACGTGCTCCTGCTCGACGAGCCGCTGGCCGGCATCGGCGCCGGGGAGTCGGCGCGCATCGTCGATCTGCTGGGGAAGCTCGCGCCCGACCATGCGATTCTGCTGGTCGAGCACGATATGGATGCGGTGTTTGCGCTCGCCCACACGTTGACCGTGATGGTCAACGGTGCCGTGCTGGAATCGGGGCCGCCGCAAGAGGTGCGCGCCAGCCGCGCCGTTCAGGAGGCCTACCTCGGCGAGCTGTCGCATTGAGGCAGCGGACGCCGAAGGCGCACAACCCCCCGCGGTGAGAGCTTGATTTCATGTCCGGAGGCCAACCGCTGATCGAAGTCCGCAGCGTGCACGCGCACTACGGGGCGAGCCACGTGCTGCACGGCGTCGACCTGGCCTTGCGCACGGGAGAAACGATCGGCCTGATGGGCCGCAACGGCATGGGCAAGACCACGCTGCTGAAAAGCATCCTCGGGCTGGTGCCGCCCACGAAAGGCCGGATACTGGTGCGCGGCGAGGACATGACGGGTGCGGCCCCGCACCGCATCGCACGCGCGGGAATCGCCTACGTGCCGGAAGGCCGCGGCATCTTTCCGAACCTTTCGGTACGCGAGAACCTCGTGATGGCGGCGCGCGCCGGCGCGGACGGCCGCCGCGATTGGACGCTGGAGCGCGTGCTCGACACCTTTCCGCCGCTGCGCCGTCGGCTTTCGCACGGCGGGCAGCAGCTTTCCGGCGGCGAGCAGCAGATGCTGACCATCGGCCGCGCGCTCATGACCAATCCCGATCTGCTGATTCTCGACGAGGCGACCGAGGGACTGGCGCCGCTGATTGCGCGCGACATCTGGCGCGTGCTGCGCGAAGTCCGGGCAAGCGGCATCGCCGCCATCGTGGTGGACAAGAACTTCGCCTCGGTAGCCGCGATCGCCGACCGCATCGTCGTCCTGGTCAAGGGGCGTGTGGTGTACGACGGCGAAGGCGGGGTGCTGCGCGCCGACGTCGCGCTGCGCCACCGCTACCTGGGCGTGTGATGAGCGCGTTCGTCGAGGCCGCCGGCCATCGTCTCGAGTATCGCTGGATCGAGCCTCCCCGGCCAGTTGCGGCTGCCAACCGTCCGGTGCTGGTATTTCTGCACGAAGGGCTCGGTTCGGTCGCGCTCTGGAAGCGGTTTCCGGCGCGCGTCGCCGAGCACACCGGCTGCCGCGCGCTCGTCTACTCGCGTTACGGTTACGGGCGGTCGGACCGACTGGCTGCGCCGCGCGGCGCGGACTACATGCATCGCGAGGCGCTGGATGTGCTGCCGGAGCTGCTCGAGCGCCTGGGCGTGGATGCGCCGGTGCTGATCGGCCACAGCGACGGCGCGTCGATCGCGCTCATCTACGCGGGCACCGAGGGGCGCCGGACGCGCGGTCTCGTGCTGCTCGCGCCGCACGTGTTCGTGGAGGAACTGACCGTGCGCAGCATCGCGCAGGCCCGGGTCGCCTTCGAGACGACCGATCTCGCGCAACGGCTCGGCCGCTATCACGACGACGCGCACGCGACTTTTCGGGGCTGGAACGACATCTGGCTGCATCCCGACTTCAGGAACTGGAACATCGAGCGCTGCCTTCCGTCGATTCGCGCTCCGCTCCTTCTCATCCAGGGCAGGGACGATCAGTACGGCACGCTCGCGCAGCTGGATGCTATCGCGCGGCAGGTGTCCGGTCCGGTGGAGACGCTCGTGCTGGACGACTGCGCACACTCGCCTCACGTCGACCAGCCGGAAGCGACTCTTTCCGCGATCGCGGGTTTCGTCGGGAAATACGTCGATCGAAGTCAGACTCTCGACGTGCGGACGCGGAGAACGCAGAGCTCGCGCAGCGAGGACCAATAGGAAGAGATGCGCTTCGTCATGCAGGCCGCAATGAACAACACTTCCGAGCGACCCGACCTGCATTGGGATCTCGGCGGCTGATGTGTTTTCTGCGTCCTGGACGTCCCGCGCGTTGAGTTCATTCCAGCCGGGGAGTTTCGTGCTCTCGATCCTGCTCATCGTGCAGCCGCTTTGGCAGAACAAGGGGCGGTTGCTGCTTTCCGTGGGCGCGATCACCATCGGGGTCGCACTGGGCTATGCGGTGCAACTCATCAACCGGGCGGCGATCGACGAAATGGCGCGAGCCAGCGCCACGTTGTCCGGCGAAGCCGAGCTCACCGTGCGCGGCCCGCGTGCCGGTTTCGACGAGGCAGTCTACGCACGGCTGGCAGCGCGCCCGGAAGTACTGGACGCCAGCCCGGCCGTGGAAGTGGAGGCCAGGCTCGCCGGGCGCGACGAGACGCTGCGGGTGATCGGGCTCGACGTGTTCCGCGCCGCCGCGGTACAACCGGCGCTGGTTGCGCGCGAGTCCGAAGAAGACGAAGACCCGCTCGACATGCTGCGCCCGGACGCCGTATTCCTGTCGCCCGCGGCCGCGCAGTGGCTGCGCGTCGCCCGCGACGATCGCATCCGGCTGCAGGCAGGCTTGCGGGTGATGGAGCTGCGAGTGGCCGGCACGCTGAGCGAAGGCGCGGGCCGCGGCCGTTTCGCGTGGATGGACATCGGCGCCGCCCAGCGGCTGTTCGACCGCATCGGCGCGATTACCCGCATCGATCTCGATCTGGTGGCCGGCGCGGACGCCAAGCGCTTCGTCGAGCAGGTCGCGTCCGAGCTGCCCCCCGGCGTCTTCATCGAGCGGCCGGAAACTGCGTTGCAGGCCAACGCGCGTCTGACGCGCGCCTATCGTGTAAATCTCAACGTGCTGGCGCTGGTGGCGCTGTTCACCGGCGGGCTGCTCGTCTTTTCCACCCAGGCGCTGTCGATCGTGCGCCGTCGCTCGCAGCTTGCGCTGCTCAGGGTGATCGGCGTGACGCGACGCGCTCTCGCGCTGCTCCTTGTCGCGGAGGGCGCCACCGTGGGATTGCTGGGCTCGGCGCTCGGCGTGCTGCTCGGGATCGCGCTGGCCGGCGCGGTGTTGCGGCTCTACGGCGCGGATCTGGGCGCCGAGTACTTCCGCGGCTGGGAGGCGACGCTGTCGCTGGATGCGCCGTTTCTGTTTCTTTTCCTGGGGTTCGGCATTGCCGCGGCCGTGCTGGGAACGCTCGCGCCGGCGCTCGATGCGGCGCGGATGCCGCTCGCCCGGGCACTGAGAGCCGGTCAGGAACTCAGGGCTTTCGAGCGCCTGAAACCCGCGTGGCCGGGGTTGCTCTTCCTGGTCGCGGGCGCGGCGCTCGCTGCACAGCGCCCTGTCGGCGAGCTGCCCGTGGCCGGATATTCCGCGATCGCCTTGCTGCTGATCGGAACCTTGCTGCTCATGCCGCGCGTGACCGCCGCGGTGGCGCAGGTCCTGCCGACGGGGCGATCGGCGTGGCTGCGGCTGTCCATCGCCCATCTGCGCCAGGCGGCAGGGCAGTTGAGCGTCGGACTGGCCGCCCTGGTGGCCTCGGTCAGCCTCGCCGTCGCGATGGCCATCATGGTGGCTTCGTTTCGCGACTCGCTGGACGCCTGGCTGCAGCGGATCCTGCCGGCGGACCTTTACGTTCGGGCCGCACCCTCGGGCGACACGGCCTATCTGGACGAGGCGGCACAACGCCGGATCGCCGCCGTGCCCGGCATTCGAAAGGTGGAATTCCTGCGCAGCCAGCACATCCTGCTCGATCCGGCGCGACCGCGCGTCACCCTGATCGCGCGCGATCTGGAAGACCCGCTGCGGCAGATCCCCTTGGTGCGCGGCGCGGCGCAGGCGGCGCGCGGGCTTCCCGCCGCCTGGGTGAGCGAGCACGTCTGCGACGTGTTCGGCTGGCAACCGGGAGACGAAGTGTGGCTTCCCATCGCCGGGCAGCGGCACCGCTTCGCGGTGGCGGGCGTCTGGCGCGACTACGCGAGGCAGAACGGCGCCGTCCTGATCGAGCGCAGCGTGTACGTTCGCCTCACCGGCGATCGGCGCGCGAACGACGCGGGCGTGTGGCTGCACCCGGAGGTGGCTCCCGCTGCGGTCGCGGAGCGCATTCGCGCCGCAGTGCCGGCCGGCGAGCAACTGGAGATTGCGCAGCCGGCCGAAATCCGCGCGTGGTCGCTGCGCATCTTCGACCGCACCTTTGCGGTGACCTACGCGCTCGAGGCGGTGGCGATCGCGATCGGGCTGGCCGGGCTGTCGGCCAGTTTCGCGGCCAACGCGTTTGCGCGGCGGCAGGAATTCGGCATGCTGCGGCACATCGGCGCAGGCCGCAGGGAAATCGCAGCCATGCTCGCCTGCGAAGGGCTGATCGTGAGCACGATAGCGGCACTGGTTGGATTGGTACTCGGCTGGGTGGTCAGCCTGCTGCTGGTGCACGTCGTCAATCGCCAGTCGTTTCACTGGAGCATGGAGATGCACTATCCGATCGGCGGCATCGCCGCGTTCCTTTTCTGTGTGCTGGTGCTCGCCGTCGCGACCGCCGTTGTCGGCGGCCGTTACGCGCTGTCGGGCGAAGCCGTGCGCGCGGTCAGGGAAGACTGGTAAGACCGGGGGAAGACGCGATGGCCGCAAATGGAATGCGGAGCGTCTTGTGGGTGGAGATGTTTCGTCTATCGCCGCGTTGCTTGCGCTCCTTTGCGAGCCTTGCCTTGAGCCTGTCCTTGCTGTGGGCTGCGCCCGGACAGAGCGCGGACTATGCCCAGGTACGGCCGGGCCATCGACTCGAGTTCCCGCGGGATCACGGCGCACATCCGCGCTTTCGCACCGAGTGGTGGTACATCACCGGCTGGTTGACCACCACCGATGGCGCGGCGCTTGGCTTCCAGGTCACGTTTTTTCGCAACCGGCCCGGCGTGCAGGAAGACAACCCGTCGCGCTTCGCGCCCAAGCAACTGCTGTTCGCGCACGCGGCGATCGCCGATCCACGCCGGGGGCGGTTGCGCCACGATCAGCGCGCTGCGCGCGAAGGCTTCGGCCTCGCGTCCGCAGCCGAAGGGGATACCGAGGTGAGGATCGGCGATTGGCGCCTGTCTCGCGACCGGCATGGCTATCGCGCCACCATCCTTGCACGGGAGTTCGGTCTCGATCTGGGATTCGCGACCGATGCGCCACCGCTGCTGCAGGGGGAGGCCGGATACAGCCGCAAAGGACCGCGCCCCGCGCAGGCCAGCTACTACTACAGCCGCCCGCATCTGCGCGTGAACGGCGGAATCGAGGTGGACGGGCGCCGTCTCGCCGTGAGCGGAGAAGCCTGGCTGGACCACGAGTGGTCGAGCGAATATCTGGCGCAAGAAGCGGTCGGCTGGGACTGGACCGGGATCAATTTCGCCGACGGATCCGCGCTGATGGCGTTTCGCATCCGCGACCGGGCGGGCGGCAGCTTCTGGGCGGGTGGCAGCCACCGCGACGCGCGCGGAAGGCTCACCGTATTCGCGCCGCGCGATATCGAGTTCGCGCCGCTGAGGTACTGGCGTTCGCCGCGCACCGGTGCGACGTATCCCGTGGCGATGCGCGTGCGCGCCGGCGCGCTGCAGATCGAGCTGGATCCGCTGATGGACGACCAGGAGCTCGACGCACGCGCCAGTACCGGAACCGTGTATTGGGAGGGTGCGGTACGCGCCCGGGGCGGCACCGAGGTCCTGGGTCGCGGCTATCTCGAGCTGACCGGCTACGCGGGCAGGCTCAATCTCTGAGCGATCCCCGATCGATACAAGTTGCGCACTGCTGCGATTGTCGCGCGCGCTCTGCTAGACTGCGCCGGGAAGCGCGCAGCCAGACGGATTCGCGAGATGGTCAATGGAAAGGCAGTCGTAGTCACCGGTTCCACGAGCGGCATCGGCCTGGGTATCGCAAGAGCGTTCGCCGCGCAGGGTGCGCGCGTGTTATTGAACGGTTTCGGCGACGCCGCGCAGATTGAACGCATGCGCGCCGGCATCGCCTCGGAATTCGGCGTCAAGGTAGCTTTCTCGCCCGCCGACATGTCGCGCCCGCAAGAAGTCGTGGCCATGATCGAGCAGGCCGGCAGGGAGCTTGGCGCGGTCGACGTCCTGGTGAACAACGCGGGCGTCCAGCACGTCGCACCGGTGGATGAGTTCCCGGTCGAGAAGTGGAACGAGATCCTCGCCATCAATCTGTCCGCCGCCTTCCACGCGATTCGCGCCGCGTTGCCCGGAATGAAGACGAGGCGATGGGGTCGCATCATCAACATCGCGTCGGCGCACGGGCTGGTGGCCTCTCCCTTCAAGTCGGCCTATATCGCGGCCAAGCACGGCCTGGTCGGCTTGACGAAGACCGTGGCGCTGGAGACCGCGGGCAAAGGCATTACCTGCAACGCCATCTGCCCGGGCTACGTGCTCACGCCGCTGGTCGAGAAGCAGATCGACGACAACGCGCGCGTACACGGGATCGCGCGCGAGGACGTGATCAGGAAGGTCATCCTGGAACGCCAGCCTTCGAAGGAGTTCGTCAAGATCGAGGAAGTCGCGGCGCTTGCCGTGTTCCTGGCCGGAGAAGCCGCCGCTTCGATTACCGGGGCTGCGCTGCCGATCGACGGCGGCTGGGTCGCTCAGTAGAAGAGACAGCCTGATCGGCCGCTTCAAGCGCTCGCAACGTGCCTTTGCAGGGCGCCTGAGGCTTTGCCGTGGTCGGCCCGCTTCTCCACAAAGCTGTTTTCCTCTGATTTCCTCGGCGTTCCCCCCGCGTCCTCGGCGAGCGTTCAAGTCGGCCGTTCAGGCGGACAAGGGAGTAATATGCGCGCCAAATGCCGAACCTGCTCCAGCCGCAAATCGACGGCCCGCTCAAGGTCCAGGGCGAGATCGAGATCCTGGCCGCGGACGGCACGCTCCTGCGGAAAACCGCCGAGGCGTGGCTGTGCCGCTGCGGCGGTTCGTCCAGCAAGCCCTTCTGCGACGGCACGCACGCCAAGGCCGGTTTTCGCGAGGCCGCGCGGGTGGGATCCTATCAGCCCAAGACTCTGGAGCCCGTTGCGCCGGGAACGGGATTGCGCATCAGCCTGAGAACCAACGGTCCGCTACGCTGCGTGGGCGAGATGCGCATCGAGGGTGCCGACAATTCCACATGGAGCGGCACCCAGGCCTCGCTGTGCCGTTGCGGAGGTTCGAAGAACAAGCCGTTCTGCGACGGTACTCATCGGAATATCGGGTTCGAGGCGGCTTGACCGCGTCGAAGTGCAGTACGCAACGCCAACCGTCAACGCAACCAAGAGGAGGCATCGATGGAAATGGTGAAGCAATACGGACCGCCGATCGGCCGGATCCTGCTGGCGCTGATCTTCATCATCTCGGGTGTGGGCAAGATCACGGGCTTCGAAGGTACGGTCGGATACATGCAGGCCTACAATGTTCCGGCGACCCAGGTGCTTCTGGTGATCGCGATCATCGTCGAGTTGGGCGGCGGCATTCTGGTCGCGATCGGCTGGCAGACGCGCTGGGCGTCGGCGGCGCTCGCCGTGTTCGTCATCATCGTCACGCCGATCTTCCATGCGTTCTGGGCCGTGCCCGAAGACCAGGCGATGATGCAGCAGATTCAGTTCCTCAAGAACGTCTCGATCCTGGGCGGGCTGCTCTATGTGATGGCCCACGGCCCGGGCAAGTGGGCCGCCGAGAAAGGTTGACCGGAGACTTGCCTGTCGAAGCGCGGCGACCGCCGCGCTTTTTTTGCGACTTCAACGCCTGCGCCAGACCTCGGACTCGCCGTCCGCGCCGATCAGCACGAGCGCGTCGTCTCTCACCTGATATCTGCCCAGCGCGGTCCATTCGCGACCACCATTAGGGCGAATCCGTAGCGCTCCCGCCGCGGTGCTCCACTGCCCGCGGCGCGCCACGCTCATCGAGCCTTCATTGGTGATATGGGCCTTCTCCGCGAACGACCCGTCGGCGTGCAGTTCCAGGACGGCGCTTGCGTGCAGAACCATGTCGCCCGCGTGGTGCAGGCGGCTGCCTTGCCAGACCCCGATCAACCGCGGATCGCGCTGCGCCACCGTGGCATCGAGTGCAGCATCCGGCAGGGAGGGCGCCGCCGCGGCCCTCGACAACCGGACTTGCGTGCGCAATGTCTGGCCGGACACGGGCGCCATTTCTTCCAGGGTGAGGATGAGCCCGCCGTCGATCGGCCGCAGTTCGAACGTCGCCACACCGAGCGGGCTGGATGCGCCGCCGGTCACGCCGCCCGCCGTGCCTTTGCCCTTGAGCAAGACGGTGTAGCCGCCTTCGACGGTGAGACGCCCGGTGACCTCCGTGGCGGAATCATGCAGCAGCACGGTGACGGGTTTGTCGCCAACGGTTCCGCGATACGTGCCGGATACGCTCTCCGCGGCCGGGCACGCGGCCGGCGCGCCGAGCGCCAGCCCCGTCCCGAGCGCGATGAGGATCCGCTTCACAACGTGAAGATCTTCCCCGGGTTGAGGATGTTGTCCGGGTCCAGCGCCTTCTTGATCTGGCGCATGACGGCGACCGCTTCGCCGTGCTCGGCGATCAGGAATTTCATCTTGCCCAGTCCGATGCCATGCTCGCCGGTGCAGGTGCCATCCATCGCCAAGGCGCGCATCACCAGCCGTTCGTTCAGTCGCTCGGCCTCGGCGATCTCCGCGGGGTTGTTGCGGTCGATCAGGAAGCCGAGGTGGAAATTGCCGTCGCCGACGTGACCGACCAGCGGCGCTGTGAGGAAACTCTGCTTCAGGTCCTTTTTGGTCTCGAGGATGCACTCCGCGAGCCGCGAGATGGGCACGCACACGTCGGTCGCCCAGATCTCGCAGCCCGGGCGCAGCGCCTTGTTGGCGTAGGTGACATCATGGCGCGCGGTCCACAGTTTGCTGCGCTCCTCCGGCTTGACGGCCCACTTGAACTCGGCCCCGCCGTTCTCGCTGGCGATCGCCTGTACCATCTGCGCCTGCTCCTTCACGCCGGCTTCGGTGCCGTGGAATTCCAGGAACAGCGTGTCCTTGACCGGATAGCTGAGCCTCGAGAACCTGTTCACCGAGTCCATCTGCACGTCGTCCAGCAGCTCGATGCGCGCCACCGGGATGCCGAGCTGGATGGTCTGGATCACGGTGTCGACGGCGCCTTTGATGCTGTCGAAGGAGCACACCGCTGCGGCCATCGCTTCCGGGATGCCGTACAGGCGCAGCGTGACCTCGGTGATGATGCCCAGCGTACCCTCCGAACCGACGAAGAGCCGGGTGAGGTCGTAGCCCGCCGCCGACTTGCGCGCGCGGCGCGAAGTGCGAATGACGCGCCCGTCGGCCAGCACCACTGTGAGTCCCAGCACATTCTCACGCATGGTGCCGTAACGCACGGCGTTGGTCCCGGAGGCGCGTGTGGCGGCCATGCCGCCCAGGGAGGCATCGGCGCCCGGATCGATCGGAAAGAACAATCCCTGGTCGCGAATGTAGTCGTTCAACTGCTTGCGGGTCACGCGCGCCTGCACCGTGGCATCCAGGTCCTCCGCGCTCACGCGCAGGATGCGGTTCATGTTCATCAGGTCCAGCACTACGCCACCCTGGTGGGGAATGACGTTGCCCTCGAGCGAGGTCCCGGTTCCGTAGGCAATCACCGGCGTCCGGTGACGCGCACAGAGCTGCACGACCTGTGCGACCTCCTCGGTCGTGTCGGGAAACACGACGGCGTCGGGCCGGTGCGGGTGATGCCAGGATTCGTCCTTGCTGTGGTGGTCGCGGATTCCGGGACTGGTGGACAGGCGATCGCCGAACAGGGCCTTCAGCGCCTCGATCGCTGACTGCACGTGGGTGGCGGCAAGGGTCATGTCGGGCCTCGTGATGATGCGCGGCGACGCCGGGGCGTCGAGCGGGGTGATTCGAAGGAAGACATCTTAGCGGAAACGGTAGTCCTGGCGCCCTCCCGGCCACCGGTAGCGACGGCAACGCCCATCCGCCAAGTTTCGAATCGATCTGGCCCGCAGCCTGCCGACATTCGGGTCAAGCAAACCGCCGTTTACAGCAAAATCACCAGGGGCATCTGGAGATACGGGTCGGAATGCATCGCGGTTCTCGGCCCGTGCCGGTTCGTTACCGGGTTCCTGCAGGCAGTCGGACTCACGGTGCTGCATACTTCTTCACCGCCTGCTCGTCCCACACCACGCCGCTGCCCGGCCGATCGGGGATGAGTACGTGACCGTTCTTCACTTGGAACGGTTCGGCGAGAAGCGCGTTGGCCCAGTCCATGTATTCGAGCCAGTGGCAGGTCGGCGTGACGGCGAGCAGGTGCGCGCTGTATTCCGGGAACAGATGGCTGGACATGTCCAGTCCGTGCGCCTGCGCCAGCGCTGCGGCGCGCAGCCAACCGCTCACTCCGCCGATGCGCTGGACGTCGGGCATGTAGAACTCCGCGGCCTTGGCCTCGATCGCTTTCTGCATCTCGAAAGTGTTGGGCAGGTTCTCGCCGATCTGGATGGGCGTCTTGACTTCCGAGGCGATGCGAGCGCAGCCTGCATAATCGTCCTGCCGCACGGGCTCCTCGATCCAGTACAGGCCCTCGTCGTCGAGCGCACGACCGCGGCGGATCGCTTCGTTGACGGTGAGGCGCTGGTTGAAGTCGGTCATCAGCGCGACTTCGTCGCCGATGCGCCGCTTGACGTTGCGCACGGCGGCGAGATCCTGCTTGAAATCGTCGCGCCCGATGCGCAGTTTCACCGCGCCGAAGCCGCCTTCGGCCAGCAGTTGCTCAGCCTCGTCGGCGAGCAGTGCGGGATCCTTGATCCACAGCCCGCAACTGTTATAAGCGCGTACCGGGCGGATTTCCCCGCCCAGGAGGACGACCAGCGGCACGCCTTGCGCCTGGGCGAGCGCGTCCCATGCCACCATGTCGATGCCCGACAGCGCCAGCCCCACGGTGCCGTCGGTGCCGAACAGCGTGAGCCGCGCGCGCAGCTTGGCGTCGAGCGCGACCGGCGCCACCGCGTCGCCCTTGATCAGTCCGGCCAAGCCCTCCAGCGTCGATACCAGCGGCTTGAGCAGGTAGTCGTGGAAGGCGAAGAGATACGCACGCCCGGTGATGCCTTCCGCGGTCTCCAGGTCGACGAGCGCCAGCGGCGCAGTGGGGATCTCGCCGCTTGCCGAGCGCAGCGGGCGCTTGAGCGGCGCCATCACCGGTCTTACCCGGATGTTCCTGATCGTCAGCTTCACTTGTAGCTCCTCGAGAGAATCGTTTGAATCAGATCTGCGCCAGCGGATGACGACCGTCGGCGTGCAGCTTGAGCGCGGCATGGACGAACTGGTTGGCCGGCGTCGGAGTTCCGAGCTCCGCGCCGAGTTTCGCCACGGTGCCGGAGAGCCACGGCAGCTCCAGGCGGTTGCCGCGCCGCAGGTCTCCGCACATGGAGGCCACCATTCCCGGCGGGTAGGAATCGATCTTCGAGAGCTGGTCCTCCACGATGTTGACGGGAAAACGGATGCCCTTGGCCTGTCCGACCGCTACCACTTCCTTCATCACCTGGATGAGCAGCGCGCGCGTGTCCGGGTCTTCCCGGATCGGCCCGATCGGCAAGCGCATGAGCGTGGTTACGGCCGACATCGTCACCAGCCGCACGAATTTTTCCCAGATCGCCAACTGGATGTCCGGGACGATATCGGCGCTGATATTCGCTTTCCGGCACGCCGCCAGCAACGCTTCGGCCCGTGCCGAGCGCCTGCCGTCCAGCTCGCCGAAAAACAGATTGGCCATGTAGCCGTTGTGGCGGATCACGCCCGGCTCCTCGATGAGCGCGGCGATGTTGGCCACTCCGCCCATCACGTGCTCCCGGCCCACCACCGGAATCAGCGTGTCGACGGCGACTACGCCGTTCTGGAACGACACCACCGCGGTCTCCGGGCCGAGCAGCGCCTTGGCCGAGCGTGCCGCCTCCCCGGTGGACCAGAGCTTGACGGCGATCATCACGACGTCCACGGGGCCGATCGAGGAGGGATCGTCGGTGCAGCGCACGTCCTTAAGATGCAGGTCGCCGAGCGCGGAGAGCACCTTCAAGCCGCGTTGCTTCATCGCCATCAGGTGCGGCCCGCGCGCGACGAAGGTGACTTCCGTACCGGCGGCGGCGAGACGGCCGCCGAAATACCCGCCGACGCCACCGCTGCCGATCACCGCGATTCTCATTGCGTTGCGCTCCGTTCGTGAAACCGAGGCGCAATTCTACCCGCCCGCAGCGGCGGGCCGGTCTTCGCACCGCTCGGACGGATCCGGTCGGTCGCTCAGCGAACGCGGCGCGCGCCCTCCCGCGCGTGAGCGGCTGGACTGTGGTTCGGTCGCGAGCAATCGGCGCACAGTCCGCGCACCGACAGCTCCATCTGCCTGGCCCGGTATCCAGGCGGAAGCCTCGGGCGCCGCTGCGGCGCGGCGCCCGGCAGGACGATCGTCTGGCTGCAGCACGTGCAAGTGAAATGCGCGCTGCTGGCGGCAGTGCGTCCTTCCGTGAGCGCGATGAAGCGCCAGATGCGATCCGATTCGGTAATGCGGCGTGCCAGCCCCACCTGCGTCAGCCAGTCGAGCACCCGATACACCGTGACCCGATCGACCGAGAGGTTCTTTCCGAGCTGGTCCTCGACTTCGTTGTGCGTGAGCGCGGATCCGGCATTCAGCAGCAGGGTCAGAATCTGCACGCGCGCGGTGGTGACCCTGTGACCGGTCTTGCGGATGAGCGCTTCTGCAACGGCTGGCGTTGCAGTGCGACCCCTTTTCATGATGTACCTCCCCCCGCCTTGGATTATAGACAGTGGCGCCGGAAAATCAGCAACACCTGTCCGTCCGGCCCGGACCATGACTGCGCGCCGGCGGCATCCGGACACCGGCCTTCGGCGGGCGCAAGTCGTGAAGAAGCTAGAATCCGCTGGCGCCCATGGCCGAGCACCTGGAACTCCCCCCGATGAACCGATCTGCAACAGCAGTGAATTCTCAACCGCAGCGCCTGCGCCTCGCGGCCCGGATGGCGGAAATCGAACCATTTCACGTAGTGGTATTGATCACTCGCGCCAAGCGGCTCGAGGCGCAGGGCCGCAGCATCGTCAACATGGTGATCGGTGAGCCCGACTTTCCCACCCCTCAGCCGATCGTTGACGCCGGCATCGCAGCATTGCGCGAAAACCAGATCCGCTATACGCCCTCGCTCGGGACTTGGTCTTTGCGCGAGACTTTGTCTAATTGGTATCGCGGCCGCTACGGCGTGGACGTGCCTGCAACACGCATCGGCGTGACGAGCGGATCGTCGGGAGCGCTGCTGCTGACCATGGGCGTGCTGCTCTCGCCCGGTGACGAAGTGCTCATGGCCGATCCCGGCTACCCGTGCAATCGCCACTTCGTGCGGGCCATGGAAGGCCATGCGGTGGGCGTGCCGGTCGGTCCCGAGACCGGATATCAGCTCACCGCGGAACTGGTCGACCGCTACTGGACTCCCCGCACCGTGGCGGTCATGGTGGCTTCACCCTCGAATCCCACCGGTACCCTCGTCGAGCTCCCGGAGCTGGCGCGCATCGCGGAAGTCACGCGTCACAGGGGCGGCCGGCTCATCGTCGACGAGATCTATCACGGCCTGACCTATGGCTGCGAGGCGCAAAGCGTGCTGCAGGTCGCGGACGACGCGTTTGTCATCAACAGTTTTTCGAAGTATTTCTGCATGACCGGCTGGCGTCTGGGGTGGATGGTGGCGCCGGCGGACTACGTCGATGCCATCGAGAAGCTGGCGCAGAACCTCTACATCTCCAACTCCGACATCGCCCAGCAGGCGGCGATGGCTGCCTTTGCGCCCGAGACGCTGAAAGTCGTGGAAGGCAACCGCGCCAGATTCCAGGCGCAACGCGACTATCTGCTGCCGGAGCTGCGGCGGCTCGGGTTCGACATTCCGGTCGAGCCCCGGGGCGCCTTCTACATCTACGCCAATTGCAGCCGGCTCACTTCCGACAGCTACGGTTTCTGTCTCGACGTGCTGGAGAAGGCGGGGGTGGCGATCGCGCCGGGAATCGACTTCGGCAGCCATCGTGCGAACGAGCACGTGCGCTTTTCCTATCCCAAACCGATTCCTGT
Organism: Burkholderiales bacterium; assembly: GCA_035560005.1. Classification (NCBI taxonomy): domain Bacteria; kingdom Pseudomonadati; phylum Pseudomonadota; class Betaproteobacteria; order Burkholderiales; species Burkholderiales bacterium. The sequence continues at coordinate 63,590 of DATMAN010000043.1, forward strand.
GCTCGCCGAAGGCGTCCGGCGCCTCGGCCAGTATCTCGGCAGATAAGCCCTCGACGCGGAGGGCGCAAAGGACGCGGAAGAGAACAGGAAAAGAGAAAACAGCGGACTGGTGATCGGCGGCCAGACAGCGAAATCGCTTGCGGCAAACCTGCAGCTCATGTCGTCGGTTGCACGATTTCGATCCTTCTCTTGCTTTTCCACTGCGTCCTTCGCGTCCTGCGCGTTTCCTGGAGAAAACGTATGAGCGACTTCATGACAGGCATGCACCGGGAGACGGTGCCCGCCAACGGCCTGCGGTTCAACGTCTGGCACGCAGGGCAGGGACCGGCGGTGGTGCTGCTGCACGGCTACCCGCAAACCGGGCAGATGTGGCGCAAGCTCACGCCGGAGCTCATCAAGTACTTCAGTGTGATCGTGCCGGATCTGCGCGGCTATGGCGACAGCGACAAGCCGCGCGACGGCTACGACAAGCGCACGATGGCCGCCGACATCGCCGGGATCATGACAGCGCTGGGCCACGCGCGTTACAGCGTGGTCGGCCACGATCGCGGAGCGCGGGTGGGACACCGCCTCGCGCTGGATCACGAAACGGCGGTCGTGCGGCTGGCGGTGCTGGACATCGTGCCCACCCACACCGTGTTTCGCGATACCGGCAAGGACCTCGCGGCCGCGTACTGGCATTGGTTCTTCTTTCAGGTGCCGGATCTGCCGGAGATCATGATCGCCAGCAGTGCCGAGCCCTTCCTGCGCCATCTGCTGCGCGCACTTACCTTTCGCGCAGGAGCGATCGATGAGGCGGTGTTCCAAGAGTATCTGCGCGCCTTTCTGCTGCCGGGCACGATCCGCGGCGGCCTGGAGGACTACCGTGCCGCGGCCACCGTCGATCTGGCCGACGACGAGCGCGACCTCGGGCGCAAGATCGCCTGTCCGGTGCTGGCGGTCTGGGGCGAGTACGGCAAGATGCACCGGCTCTTCGACGTGCTCGCCACCTGGCGCGAGAAGGCGCTCGACGTGCGCGGCGGCCCCTTGCCTTGCGGCCATTTCATTCCCGAGGAAGCACCGGACGAACTGCTCGCCGTGCTGCTGCCCTTCCTGCGCGGCTAGCGGCGCCTTCCTGTTTCTAACCGCCCGCGCCTGGCGTACGATGTTGCTCGTAGCACTTGTTCGCTGTTTCCGGAGGCGGTCCTTGAAGTCGCATGCATGGATGCTGGCCGCGTTGCTTGCGGCGTCCTTCCCGGCGCTCGGCGAGGAGCAGGAGGAGACTTTTGTCGACCTCGTCCCCGGCCAGGAGATGCTCGACCCCGCCCGGCTCGCCCCGCTGATCAGGCAGGGCGACGTGCGGGCCATGAACAACATCGGTCTGCTGTGGGCCAAGGGCTTCCAGGGAAAGCAAAGCTATGAGGAAGCGCTGCGCTGGTGGAAGGAGGCGGCGCGCCGCGGCTACACCGTCGCCATGAACAACGTCGGGCTCGCCTACGCCAACGGTCACGGGGTGGAGCGGGACATGCAGAAGGCCTTCGAGTGGTGGCACCAGGCGGCGTTCCTGGGCAACGCCTGGGCCATGAACGCGGTGGGCGACTGCTACGAGAAGGGCGAAGGCGTCGAGCAGGACGATCGGATGGCGATGACGTGGTACCAGAGCGCGGCCCAGTACGGGGAGGCCATGGCGATGTACAACATCGGGGCGCTCTTCGAGCACGGGAAAGGAATCCCGCGCGACTATCACGAAGCGATTTCCTGGTACCGCAAGTCGGCGCAGAAGGGCGATGCCTCCGCCATGCGCGCCATCGGACGGTTCTACCGTCAGGGCCTGGGCGTAAACATCGACCCGCTGGAAGCGTGGGCGTGGCACAGTGTCGCGGCCGCGCGCTTCCGCGCGGAGGAAGCCGATGAGGCCGCGCTCAACCGGCGCGAGCTGGAACAACTGACCGCACAACTGTCGGCCGAGCAGCGCACGCAGGCCCGGGTGCGCGCCGAACAGATCGATCTCGCCACCCGGCCCGCTGCCTCCGCCACTGGCGCACCGCAGCAGCCGGGAGAGCAGCGCATCTGAAGCGTAGCCGGATGCGCGCGGCCGGCCCTCCGCGGATACGCCGCCGGAGGGCATAGGCCGGCATGCTGCACATCACCAATGGGGACGCCGTGGTCGCGCGGATGCGCGACGGCGCGCTTCCCGGCATCTACCTTCCCTGGCGCGACGCCCTGCACGAGGGTCCCGTGCCCAGAACCGAGAATCTCACGCAGCTCTCCACGATCCGCGCCCGCTATCTGGCCGAAGCGGGCTATGGAAGCGAGCTCGCGCTGCGCGATCAATTCAAGGCGCGGGACGCGCAGCTCGCCGGTGCGGCGCGCGAAAACGAGATCGTGCTCTGGTTCGAGCACGATCTCTACGATCAGTTGCAACTGCTCCAGATTCTCGACTGGCTGGCGATGCATGCCGCGCAGGCGCGGGTGTCCCTGATCGTGATCGGGAGTTATCCAGCAATTGCGCGTTTCGTCGGGCTCGGCCAACTGACGCCCGCCCAGCTGGTCGGGCTGCTCGATGCGCGCACGCCCGCCGAACCGGCGCACTTCCAGGCAGCCCGGACTGCGTGGCGTGCATTTCGCGAATCCACTCCCCGGTCGTGCTTCGCGCTGCTTCGCCTGGACTGGACGTCGCTGCCTTACCTTCCCGACGCGCTGCTGCGTCTGCTCGAGGAGCTGCCTTCGACGCGCAACGGACTCTCGCGCACGGAGCAGGCGGCGCTCGCGGTCATCGCCGAAGGCACCTCGGCACCGCGAGAAATCTTCTCCGCGGTCCAGGCGCTGGAGGATCGCCCGTTCATGGGCGACTGGTCGTTCTGGCGGCTGCTGTCGCGTCTGGCGCGCCCACCGATGCCGCTCGTGCGCTTGGAGCGCGGAGCGCGGTTCTTCTACCCGCCGCGCGTGCCGGACGGACCCGAGTTCGCGGCGCAGCGACTGTCGCTCACCGAGCGAGGCCGCGAAGTTCTGGAGCAGCGCATCGATGCGGTCAGGCTCCGGGGCATCGACCGATGGCTGGGCGGCACGCATCTGGAACCGCATTGCGTCTGGCGCTGGGACGGCGAGCACCAGCGGCTGGTGGCGCCCGAGGCGACCTGAGCCCTGGTGCCGAACCCGCTGGCGCATTCCTGGAAGTGGCGTAGGGGTGGCCAGCGACAAAGTTCTTCTCCCCTTCGATCGGGGAAGAATGGAAGTTCGAACCGGGGGCGGGGAAAGACCGAGGTGGGATAAAGAAGCGCACAGAGTGTGAGGCTGCGAGCGCGGCACACCGATACGCCTGGCAAATCAATCCTCGACGGCAAAGCTATTGGACATCGCTGCCCCGCATGGCAACAATCCGCTCCTCCGAATCGAAGGACTACACCATGACTCAGCCGACCCCCTTCCAGATTCGCGTCGACGACTCGGTTCTCGACGATCTCAGGCAACGTCTCGCGCGTTGCCGCTTCCCCGACGAAATTCCCGACAACCGCTGGCGCTACGGACCGGATCTCACGTACATGAAGTCGCTGGTCGAGTACTGGCGCAGCGGCTACGACTGGCGAGCGCACGAAGGAGCGCTCAACCGGTTCCGCCAGTACAAGGTGAGGATCGCCGGCATCGATCTTCATTTCATCCACGAAGAAGGCAAGGGCCCGGCCCCCGCGCCTTTGCTGATTTCCCACGGCTGGCCGGGCTCGGTGTACGAGTTTCACCGGATTCTGCCGTTGCTGACCGATCCCGCCGGGCACGGCGCGGACGCACGCGACGCCTTCACGGTGGTCGCGCCTTCTCTGCCGGGTTACACGTTCTCTTTCGCGCCGGGGCAGAAGCGCTTCGCGATCGAGGAAATCGCGGAGGTCTTCAACGAGCTCATGACCAGGGTACTCGGTTATTCGCGCTATGCGGCGCAAGGCGGCGACTGGGGCGCTTTCGTCACTTCGCGACTCGGTTACGCGCACCCGGAATCGCTGTACGGCATTCATCTCAACCTGCTCGCCGTGAGGCGCGAGCCGAAGCTGCTGGAGAATCCGAGCGCCGAGGAGAAAAGGTTTCTCGAAGAACTGAATCATTTCCTGAAGGAGGAGACCGGCTACCAGTGGATTCAGGGCACCAAGCCGCAGACGCTCGCCTACGCGCTCACCGACTCTCCACTGGGCCTCGCGGCGTGGCTGGTCGAAAAGTTCTACACGTGGACCGATTGCGGCGGTGATCTGGATCGGTATTTCGGCCGCGACGTCATCCTGACCTGCATCATGCTGTACTGGGTGACGGGCGCGATCGGCTCCTCCTTCTGGCCGTACTACGCGCGCATGCACGGGCCGTGGCCGATTCCAGAGGGCAAGACGGTCGATGTACCCATGGGCTACCTCGAGCTTCCGAAGGAAATCCTGCACCCGCCGCGCTCGGTGGCGCAGCGCATGTACAGCGATATCCGCCGTTGGACCCGGGCGGAAAAAGGCGGTCACTTCGCGGCGCTGGAGCAGCCGCAACTGCTGGCTCAGGAGATCCGCGCCTTCTTCCGCGATCTGAGACCCTGAAGCGCGCGTGCGCGCCAGGCGGGACCAGACGCTGTTCCGGTGCTGTCCCGCGCTCGCGCCCCTGCCTGTGGCCCGATCGGACGGGTGCCGCTGCTGACCGGTCCATTCGGGTTCTGCCCGCTCTATGCGATCCTGGGTGTCGATTGCCCGTCGCGCCGAGCGGCGTTACGCCTGAATTTTCGACTCGAGCGGGGCGTGCCCGCTCGCGCCTTTCTTCGCTGGTCGCTTAAGGAAGCTCCCACTCGCCTTTCCATGCAGCCCAGCCCGCCGGTGATCCGGCGGGTCCAGCATAGTTGTTCTGGTAGGAGTTGCGACCTTTCAGACCTGCGTACTTGCCGGTGCCACCGGTCCACTGGAACTCGCCGATGGAAGGGCACTTGGTGCACTTCCATGTCGCGAACGCCCGATCCCCGTCCCGGTCGGTGGCTACGCACTCCCCGCGATCGTCTGAATGGCCTTCTCTTCTTGAGACACCCGCAGCCGTGCAGACCACGAGAGCACCATGCAGGAACCCGCTTCCGGCATCGTTTCGAAAGGCACCGGTACCTGCGCCACCCCATACGGAATGGGCGTCATCTCCCGACACGGTTCCCTGAAAGTACCACCCGAATGTCCCCGCGTAGCTGCCACGCTTCGGCAATTGATCTGCGGCATTGCACGCCAGCGATATCAGGCCACCGGCAATTAACCCGGCAGCCGCTATGCGGCGTTTCGCTGTCGAAAAATTCATCTTCTTGCACCTCTCAGGTTGATTTCTGAACTCGCGCGCGGAGTCATTGCTGACGCCGGCGCCGGCCAAGAGGAAAGACGCAACGGTGGTGAATGACCCGGTTGTCGATCGGTACTTCGCCAGCGAGAACTTCTGGACTACCTGGACACCGGCTTGCTCACGCGCGCCTTCGGTTCCTCTCGCGTCAAGCTTGCCGTAGGTCGGGTTATAGATTGGTTTCTTATTCGTGTTGATCGGCCAAGGCCCGGCTGTGAAGCAACTTCTCTGGATTATCGGCCAGGCCGGATGGATGGCGGTTGCATGAGCCGCCCATTCGGCTCGGCGCCCGTGTGCTGCTGATTCAGGCGCCGATAGCAGCGCACGACACCTTCATGCAACGCTTCGATGGTGTCATTGGCTTCGAGACCCCGCTGGTACAACAGCAGCGCGATCTCGGGCCTGTTCTGCGCTTCGAGTGTGCTGGCGCGGGCAAGGACCGTTCTGGCGAAGAGCGCTTTCAGCCGAGTGCCAAACTGATAAGCCCATGGTGCGTCGCTTTCGGGAATAGACAGCGGGCCCTTGTAAAGAGCCAGGGCGGCATCCAGCGCTTCGGGCTCCGTCTTGCTGGCAAGTTCCTGAAACGCAAGCGTGTCGACCCAGCATTGCGTGAAGTCAAGCGACAGCAAGCCACCCTTCTGGACGATAACGTCTCGAACGTCGAGCAGGGTGCGCAAACGGTGCAGGGTAACCTTTAGCAGCCGGTACCCGACATCGCCTTCTGATTCTGGCCACAGCGCATCGAGCAGGGTTTCCTCGGGCACGTTCCGGCCGCCAAGGGCAATGATCAGTCCCAGCAACGCGAGTGGTTTGCGCGGAATCTTGCGCGAGTAGCAGATCGGCTGGCCCAGCACCGTGATCTCAAACTGTCCGAGCATCCGTATTCTGATCGCCCATGGCCACCTTTCCTGTTGCCGATCCTTGGGAGCGATTCTGAGTTCATTGATGATCCGGCAAGCCGTTTCCGTCTCGATGTTGAACTTCAGTGCCATCGGCAAGAGTTCGGAGAGCGTGTAAGCGAACCATCGTATGAACACGAGACGTTCCGAGCAGCGGATCTCGGCAAGTGCCTGGGCAAGACGAGTGCGGCAAAGATCCAGCTCAGCGCGTTTGAGCGCGATCAGGGACTCGATGAATAAGAAGACGGCACTCCATGCCTTCTCGCTGAAGGTGCCCCGTATCAACTGCTGGCCGCGTTCCAGCCAGCGCTCGCTGTCTTCGAGGCGTTGCGCCTCGATCATCATTTCCGCGAGTTGCAGTTGCTGTGAACCGTGCAGAATGCAGTCGTTCGCCTCCATGCCCAGCGCTTTCGCGCCCAGCTCTACGGCATGTCCGATGTGTCCCCGAGATCGCTCGTTCAGCGCGCGCAACCAAAGCGTATTGGCGAGCGAACCGACGTCGTTTGCGGAGCGCTCGAGCTGGCTTGCCAATGCTTCGGCGCCACGTACGTCCCCGGTTCTTCTGACGCAGTACGCATGCCAGGCACGAATATGCGCGATCCGAGGTGCGAGTCCCGTCGATTCGCTCGTGTGCTCCGCTTCTTCGAAGAGTCGAATCGCCTCAGCGCTGTCGCCCGCCACATAGCGCAGATATCCGTAACTGCCAAGCCAGAAGACATGAAGCACGGGGGACAGGTCAGCGGACCCGAGGTGCGGATGGACCGCCGCTGCCGTGGCTTCGGCCAGGCTGATGCGTGCGCACAGGGTTGTGTAAAAGCACAGGCCGATCCCGGCGCTCACGATGAGATTGGGTTCGGTTATCCGATCCAGGAGTTCGTTTGCGCGTTCTGCGTATCGATGGATCGAGGGATGATCGGGTCTTCGCGACACCAGGGCGCTCAGCAAGGCGGAGAGGATGCGCAACTCGCACTCTTCGTCCGGAAAGGTACGGCTGCCCGCGACGAGAGCGATGAGCACGTCGATCCATTGGTCGACGCGCTGGAAAGATCGGAACTCCAGAAAGAAGGCTCTCAGAATCTCCGCTGCGCACAGCATCTCGCCATGCCGGTCACGGCGATCACGGAAGAGGTTGAAGGCGCGCTCCAGCTCCGTTCTGCCAGCCGCGGCATCTATCGCGGCGCGTGACACGCCCAGCCAATAGCGCAGCCAAGGACAGGCATCGAGTCGCTCCCCCGGGATCCGGCCGATCCATTCGACCAGGGTTTGCCATCGTCCCTGCGACAGCAGCGAACGGGCGCCTGCCACGATGAGTTCACCAGCTTCTTGCCACGCTCCGACCTCGAGGAAGAGCGGGACTGCAGCCTCCCACTCCTTACGCCTTTCCAGGAGTCGAGCAGTCTCGATGCTCAACGTCCGGCGCAAGCCGGGCTCAAGTGCGGATTTGGCCTTCCCTAGCAGGAACTGTCGGAAAAGCGGGTGATACTGGTACCCCGGCCGGGAACGGGAGAGTCGATCGGTGAAGAGGTTGCGGCGATGCAGCTCGGCGAGCGCTGCCCCCGCCTGCGGATTGCCGGAGATCTCACGTGCGACTTCCACATCCACCCAGGGGAGGTGCGCTGTCAGCAGCAAGAGCCGCTGAGTGGCCGGATTGGCCCTTTGAAACACTTCGGCCGTGAAGTATTCGAAAAGGATGTCGGGCGTATCTGGCAGCTCACCGGACTTTCCGGTTCTGGAAGAGCGGACTCCTTCGAGCAGCAGTGTGAAGCCCGCAGCCCAACCCAGGCTTCGCAGATAGAGGCCTTCGACATCTATCGCGCTCGTCTTGTTTCGCAGGTTCGCGATCTCGCGCGCTTCTTCGAGAGTCAGCTTGAGCTGTTGCCAGTCAAGCAGCACCATCTTCTCGTTCGCCACCCACCGAGCGCAGCCCTCCGGAAGACCCTCTCGGCTAATGGCCACAACGGTGACCGCGGAAGGGGCTTCCTCCACAGCCTGTGCAATCAAGAGTCGGGTCTTCTGCTCCCCGGTCAGGTCGTGGCAGTTGTCGATGACCAGGGCCGAGCCGCAATCCATTCTGGAGAAAAAGTCGCGGAAGAATCGCCGAGCAAACGCCTCAACGTCATGGAGGTGGCCTGGCGTGAGAACCGGAAGATCCATTCCACCCCTGCGTGAAAGGCCGCTCGCGGCCTGTCCGAGGTAGTAAAAGAACGTGGCGGGATCGCGATCGGCCCGATCGGCTTGATACCAGATGCCGCGAATGTTCCGCGACTGGAGCCAGGAGGCCACCAACGTGGTCTTGCCGGCGCCGGGCGGAGCGGTGATAAAGAGCGAGGCCCCACGCAGGCGCGCAGCGTCCATGGCCCCAAAGAGCTTTTCGCGCCTTATCGGGTTCCCAAGCTGCGGTCGTGTCAGCTTGGCGATCACAGGACTTGTCCTGGGCATGCTGACCTCCCCCTTTTGATGCCCGAGACAGATCTTACGCCTGCCGGTCCGATGCGTCTCAATGGCGCTTGGCGTTCGCGAAAAACGAGACTCTCCATTCTCAACTCAGCCGCTTTCCCCCGCCAGCGGCGTATGATCTAGCCCGACGGAAAATCACCGGAGAAGCATCGTGGCATTGGCCCGGTTGTGGGTCGCCATACTGGGCGCCGTAGTGAGCACGGCAGCTTTTGCGGCCGACACGATCAAGATCGGCTTCATCGACCCGCTGTCCGGGCCGTTCGCCAATATCGGCCAGTCGAGTCTGAAGCACTACCAGGCGGCGGTGGAGCGTGTGAACCGCCACGGCGGTGCGCTGGGCGTGAAGCTGGAGATCGTCGCCTTCGACAACAAGTCCAGTCCGCAGGAAGCGCTCCTCAATCTGCAGGCGGCGATCGACCAGGGCATCCGCTTCGTCACCCAGGCCAGCGGCTCGAACGTGGCCCATGCCTTGATCGACGCGATCAGCAAGCACAACGAGCGCAATCCCAGCCGTGCGGTCGTCTACCTCAATCATGGCGCGGTCGATCCGGCGCTCACCAACGAGAAGTGCAGCTTCTGGCACTTCCGCTTCGACGCCAGCGGCACCATGAAACTGGACGTGCTGACCAGCGCAATCGCCCGGGACGAGTCGATCGCGACCGTCTACCTGCTCAACCAGGACTACGCGTGGGGCCATAGCGTGAGCCGCGAGGTCAAGGAGATGCTCGCGCGCAAGCGTCCCGACGTCCGAATCGTTGGCGACGACCTGCACCCGCTGGGCAAGGTGAAGGATTTCGCCCCCTATGTCTCCAAGATCATCGATTCCGGCGCCGACGTGGTGGTAACCGGAAACTGGGGCAACGATCTCGCGTTGCTCATCCGTGCCGCGAAAGGCGCCGGGCTCAAGGCGCAGTTCTACACGCTCTACGCCTCGCTGCAAGGGACACCGGGCGCCATGGGCGAAGCGGGCGCGGACCGCGTGAAGACTGTCGTAACCTGGCATCCGAACATCGAGCGCAACGAGCTGGAAGCCTTCGCCAACGCGTTCAAGGAGAAGTACAAGGAAGACTGGGGCTGGCTGCCGAGCTACGTTGCGCTCCACATGCTGGTCACGGCGATGGAAACGGCGCGCACCACCGATCCGCTGAAGGTAGCGCGGGCGCTGGAGGGTCTGTCGTATCTCAGCCCTACGGGCCCGGCGCTCATGCGCAAGGAGGACCACCAGCTCCTCCAGCCGCTGTACCTCGCCACCTTCACCAAGGCGGGGGCGCCCGGCGTGAAATACGACTCGGAAGGCACCGGGTTCGGCTGGAAGACCGACGCCCGCATCGAGCCCGACCAGACCGCGCTGCCCACTACCTGCCGGATGCAACGCCCGGACAAGCCGTAGGAGGCGAAACCGGTGTAATCTCCGGCCCGTCCAAGGGCGTTGAAACCACCTGCGGGGGCAGTGGCGCGCCCGCAGCACAGGGGACCGAGTACCGCAATGTCAATTGAGGGAGGAGTAATGAAACGCACGTTCGTCTTTCTAGCCGCGATTCTGGGTTTTGCCGCCGTCGCGCGGGCGGCCGATACCATCAAGATCGCGCACATCGATCCGCAGAGCGGACCTTTCGCGCTGCAGGGCCAGTCGGGCAGCCGCCACATCCAGAAGGCGATCGACGAGATCAATGCCCGTGGCGGCGTGCTCGGCGGGGTGAAGCTCGAGCTGGTGACGTTCGACAACAAGTCCAGCCCTCAGGACAGCCTGATCGCGCTCAAGCAGGCCACCGATCAGGGCATCCGCTACGTCACGCAGGGCAACGGCTCGCACGTGGCGCACGCGCTCACCGAAGCGGTGCTCAAGTACAACCAGCGCAATCCCGGCAAGGAAATTCTCTACCTCAACCACGCGGCGATCGACCCGGCGCTCACCAACGACAAGTGCAATTTCTGGCATTTCCGTTTCGACGCCAACGTGGACATGAAGATCGACGCGCTGACCTCCGCCATTGCCGCGCGCAAGGAGATCCGGAAGGTCTACCTCATCAACCAGGACTACGCCTATGGGCAGTCGGTGCAGCGGGTGTCCAGGGAGATGCTCGCGAAGAAGCGGCCCGACATCCAGATCGTCGGCGACGAGCTGCACCCGATCGGCAAAGTGAAGGACTTCGCGCCGTACGTGGCCAAGATCAAGGCGAGTGGCGCCGACACGGTGCTCACCGGCAACTGGGGCAACGATCTCGCGCTGCTCATCAAGGCGGCGGAAGACGCCGGACTCAAGGCGAATTTCTATACGAACTACGCCTACCTCGTGGGTACGCCGCGCGCCTTCGGCGCCTCCGGCGCGGAGCGCGTCAAGACGGTGGCCAGCTGGGCACCCAACTTGCCGGGCTACCCCCTGGAGAAGTACTACCTCGACTACAAGAACCGTTACAAGGAAGACTGGGGCTTCATTCCGATCAAGTACGCCATCGACATGTGGGCGCTGGCGATCGACAAGGCCGGCTCCGCCGACCCGCTCAAGGTGGCGCGCGCGCTCGAAGGACTGCGCTACGACGGGGGTGCGGGCGAAGTCTGGATGCGCCCCGACGATCACCAGCTCATGGAACCGTTGTTCGTCTCCACTTTCACCAAGGCCGGCCGGCAGGGCGTGAAGTACGACGCCGACGACACCGGCTATGGCTGGAAGACCGAGGTGCGCATCGACGCCAAGGACAACATCCTGCCCACGACCTGCAAGATGGAGCGGCCGTAGAGACGGTGACGCGTGACAGGTGACGAGTGAACCAGGAGGTCCCGGCCACGGCCGGCTTTTGGCGTCCTCCCCCGCGAGGGGATTCGAGCGGTTTCCCTTTTGTTCGGGAGGGTGAGGATAGACGACCTAGTAGGCGCTGGCCGCTTGCGCGAGCGGGACCGTCTGGCGCATCTCCGCCACCGCGCTCTTGGCGGCGGCTGCCAGAAACGCGTTATCGGCGAGCAGCGTGACGAACTGGAAGCCCAATGCGATCATCTCCTTCGCCATCGCAGTCGAGCCGCAGTGCAGACCGGCATACACGCCATGCCGCTTCGCGCCGGCGAGAATGGTTCTGATCGCCTCGAGGACCGCTGGATCGGTGGGCACGGGGGCGGGCGCAGCCCCAAGCGTCAACGCCAGGTCGTTGGGCCCGATGTACAAGGCATCGAGGCCCGGGACGGTCAGGATCTCGTCAAGATTCTCCACGGCTTGCCGGGTCTCGATCATCGCGATGGTGATGACGGTTTCGTTGGCGTGCTTCCAGTAGTCCGCACCGCCGTACCACGTCGCGCGCACCGGACCGAAACTGCGATAACCCCTCGGCGCGTAACGGCAGGCGCCGACAAAGGCCTCACACTCGGCCCTCGTATTGATCATCGGACAGATGATTCCGTAGGCACCGGCGTCGAGCAGTTTCATGATGATTCCCGGCTCCAGCCACGGCACACGGGCAAGCGGCACGGTCGGCGTGGTCGTGATCGCCTGAAGCATGGTGACGGCGGTCTGGTAGTCCACGAGGCCGTGCTGCAGGTCCACGGTGAGCGCATCCCATCCGGCTTGCGCCATGTTCTCCGCAGAGACCGAGCTCGGGATCCCGAGCCAGCCGTTGATCACCGCACCGCCTTGCTTCCAGATCGACCTGAGTTTGTTTTCTCTCACAATTTCTCCTTGATCGCGCTCTTCGCGGAAAATTCCGCGAACTGTCTCCTCTGGCCACTGCCCGTGAGCTGTCCACCCACGCGTCGGTCTACCGGCGGTCGCCCCGTTGAAGGTCGGACAACGCTGCGAGAAGGGGTGAGTCTGTTATTTCCTCGAAGTGCTTCAGCCACCGGCGAACGTCATTCGTGTCGTACGCAGGATTCTTGAGCAGGATTCCGCGCACGTCCTCGATATCCCGGGGACGGCCAGCCACGATTTTATGAATGATCAGGTCTTCCACCGAAGCGTAGCGCACTTCGCTGCCGCCTACTCTCACCCGCTTGACCCGGGATAAGGCCTCGGCAGCACTGCCTGCCCGCCGATCACCATGTAGGCGATCGAGCGGGCTTCCATCTCTCGTGCAAGTTCTTCGAGCAGGCGCTCAAACATTCAGCGCCTGCGCGAGGCGCAGTTTGGTGGGCAACGTGTCGCTGCTGCGCTCCCAGGCGCCTAGCGCTTGCGCGTGTTCGAACATCGCTTCGAGGAGCTTCAGAATGCGCTCGAAATCAGCAGGAGAGGCGCGATTTTCTTCGTCCTCGAAGCGCTGCAGGATGTGGGGGTTCTTGACCATACAGGATGACTCGTTCAGGCGACATTTTACTTGCTGTACATCCCGGACTGAAGCGTTCTAACCCACCGTGGAGTGTCCCAGTGGATGCCCGTCGAGTGGTCGACCGTTCCATGCGCCGAGGAGTCACGCAGGTTCGCGAATCCTCTTGATCGCATCACCGCTGTTACGTACTCGGACCATAAAAGGAGTGTACCCGTCGTCAGACGGTGCTGCCTATAATTAGGTCGGGCAGCCCTTGGGGGGAGACCATGGCGCGCAAGGCGCCGCAGCTTGCCAAGCTCAGCCGGCCACGTCTGTACGACGCGCTCCCGCGCGAGCGGCTGTTCAGGCTGATCGATGAAAAGCGCAGGCATCCAGCGATCTGGGTCTGCGGACCTCCTGGCGCGGGCAAGACTACGCTGATAGCCAGTTACCTCGAGGCGGTAAGACTCTCGAGCATCTGGTACCAGGTGGACGCCGGTGACGCTGATCCGGCAACGTTCTTCTATTACCTCGCGTTGGCCGCCGGTCAGCGGCGCACAGCGAGGCAGTTGCCGCTTTTTACCGCCGAGTATTTGCCCGACCTCGAGGGGTTCAGCCGCAGGTACTTTCGGGACTTCTTCGCGCGCGTGCCATCGGATACGCTGCTGGTATTCGACAACTGCCATGAAGTGCGCGACAACGGCGAATTCGATCGCATCTTGCTCGAAGCGATCGATGAGGTTCCCGAAGGGATCAATGTCGTATTCATCAGTCGGTCCGGACCACCGGCGGCATTCGCCCGCGGCCTTTCGAACCGGTCGGTATCAGTTGTCGACTGGCCGGACCTGAAGCTGACGCTCGAAGAGGCTGCCGCGATCGCCGAAACCCGCATCGTACTCGATCAACAGTCAATCGAGCGTATCTACGATCGCTCCAGCGGATGGGTCGCAGGCCTCACCCTAATACTCGACCACGCCAAGCGTCGCGGATTGTCGGTCGATACGATGGAGACCGAGACGAAGGAAGGTGTATTTGCCTTTTTCGCGAGCCAGATCTTCGATCAGATGTCTCGGCGCGCACAACTCACGATGATGCGGGTCGCCGTGTTGCCATTCACGACTGTACCCATGGCAATCGCGCTGAGCGGCGATCCCCGTGCCGGAGCGCTGGTGGAGGATCTCTATCGCCGACATTTATTCACAGATCGGCGCGGAAGAGACGATGCTCGGTACCAATTCCATTCGCTCTTTCGCGAGTTTCTCTTGGAAAAATTTCGCGAATCCCACCTCGAGCCGCAGCGCCGAGATCTTTCACGCAGCGCAGCCGCCCTATTGGAAGGAGCCGGATTTACCGAGGACGCGATCGCACTGTATTGGGAGGCCGTCGATTGGGAACGGGCGATCGCCCTCATCTTGAAACACGCGTCAATGCTGGTGGCGCAGGGACGATGGAGAACGCTCTGGCAGTGGATCGAGGCCATCCCGGAAAGTCTGCGTGAGAGGGATGCGCGCCTGCTGTACTGGCAGGGAATTACGTCGATGCAGCTCGACTTGGCCACCGCGAGCGGCTTTCTGGAGAGTGCGTTTACGCGGTTTGGAACCGGTGGCGATGTCGTGGGGCAGCTTTTGGCGGCCTCCGCCATCATCGAGTGCATTTACTATCAGTACGAAGACTTCACGTCGCTCGATCGGTGGATAGACGAGATCGACCGCTTGCTTCAAAGCGACCCGATGTTCCCGGATGAGCGTACGGAGCTGACCGTGTACTCGGCCATGCAGCTTGCGACGATGTCCAGACGTCCGGGGCATTCCCGGTTATCTTCTTGCGTGGAGAAGATCGAAGCGCTGGTCGAACGTGCGCGGGACCCGAATCAGACTGTGCGCGCAGCCAGCGCGCTGCTGCGCTTCTTCTCTTATGCCGGAGCGTTCGAAAGGGCACAACGTCTGACGGAGCGTGTTGCGCCGTTACTATCAAGCCCGGAGCTTACTGCTCTTAACCGAGCGTGGTGGTGGCTGTTCCATGGCTGGTATCTGCACGCACGGGCGGATGCCAGTGCCAGTCTTTCTTCCTTCGACGAAGCAGACCGCATAGCGGGGCATGAAGGCTTACGCCAGATCACTTTCCTGTCGTCGATCTTTCGCGCTTATCTGTTCAATTGCCTTGACGATCCCGCATCGGCAGAGAAGGCAGTCGCCATCGCGGAGCAGCACTTCGATCCGAGACGGCGCATGCACGTTGCCCAGCTTCATCTCGCCAAGATGGGCATCGCGGTTCGACAACAGGAGGGCGAAGCGGCCGCGCAGCATGCGAGGGAGGGTTTGCGCGCGATAGCGCCGCTCGGCTCGAACGTGCTCCATGTCATATGGCTTTTCGACAACGCGGTCGGGCTGGTCGCGGCCGGGGCACACGAGGAAGCGGCGAATTGGCTGGAGCTTGCGTGGTCCGAGTCCGAAGGATCCTATCTGGAAGTATATCGCCCGGCAATCCTGCTGGTGCAGGCTGCGCTGTGTAAGTCGATCGGAGAATCGAGTCGTTGTCTCGAGTGCCTGCGGAACTCGCTGGAGCTTGCCCGCCCGAACAATGGGGCTTACTTCTATCGCTGGCTTCTGGGTCTCACGGAGATCATGCTTGCTCACGCTATCGAAGCAGGCATCGACATCGAGCATGTAACCGGTCTTATTCGCAAGTTTGACCTGCGGTCGCCAGACATAAGTTTCGATCGATGGCCTTGGCCGATCCGTATCGTGACGCTCGGCCGCTTTGCCATCTATCGGGACGGCAAGGCGATCACGTTTCCGCACAAGGCCCCGCGCAAGCCTTTGAGCCTGCTCAAGGCAGTCGTCGCATTCGGGTGTGTAGACGTACCCCAACGCAAGCTCGCCGATGCGCTCTGGCCGGACGAGGAAGGCGACGTTGCGCTGGAGTCGCTGGCTATCAATGTGCATCGTTTGCGAAAGCTCCTCGGCGACAAGAACATGCTCCGCCTCAGCGATCGCGCGCTTTCTCTGGATCAGGAACGTTGCTGGGTTGACGTGAAAGCGCTGGAGAGGGCTTTGGAGAGACCAATTCCGGACGCTTCGAGTATCGGAAACGTCGACGATCAGGTGCTTAGACTCTATGGAGGACAGTTCCTTCCCGGCGATGAGGATGAGCCTTGGGTCTTGTCCCTGAGGGAGCGGCTGCGAGCCAGACTTATGGCCTATGTGGCAAGAGTCGGCCGGCAGCTCGAAGCCCGCGCCGAGTACGAAGCGGCTGCCCAGCATTACCAACGGGGAATCGAATCGGATGAACTGGCGGAGGAGTTTTACCAAGGCCTGATGCGCTGTTACCTCAAACTCGGCAGGCGGGCGGACGGGATGGCCGTATTCCGCCGGCTCCGGCAGACCCTCTCAGTAACATTGGGCATTCAACCATCGCCTGCTAGCCAGGAAGTATTCCGAGATCTGGAGCAGGCTTAAGGCGCAGCCCAAACTCTCGATCTGCAAACAATCTGTACCCTCGTCTGAGCTAGCCTGCGGAGGCGGTTCAGAGGAGGGGGTGTGCGTCAGCTGCGAACCTATATTGTCCGCATCTATCGGCAGGGCTTCGACAGCCTGTGGGGTACCGTGGAGGATCCACGGATTGGATTCAAACATCCTTTCTCGAGCGCTGCGGAAGTCTGGGATTTGTTGCGGCAACCGACTCGCGGCGTAGGGAAAAAGCGCGCTGACGCCCATCCCTCGAAAGTTACGAACAGGCGAGGGAAATTTCGATGAGCAACGCTACGCTCCCTAAGACTCTTGACCAAGCAGCAATGGGCCGGCGTCAATTTCTTCGGAGTCTGAGCGCGATGAGCGCACTGTCGGCGGGCGGGCTGCCGCTGCCCGGCGCGGCCCGTCTCGACAGCAGTTTGATCGAGCTTTCGGCCGTCGAAGCGGTGGCTGCGATGCGCTCGGGCGATCTCAAGGCAGAAGACTACGCCAAAGCACTGCTCGACCGGTGCGAAAAACTGAAGCATCTCAATGCGTTCACCACCCTCGACTACGACCGGGTTATGGAAATGGCGCGTGACGCCGATCGCAAGCGGGCCAAGGGCGGAAAGCTCGGTGTTCTGCACGGGCTCCCGGTACCCGTCAAGGACAGCATCAATACCAAGGACCTGCCGACCACGCTGGCGACCGAAGCATTGCGCGATTTCCGGCCCGGCACGGATGCCGCAGTGGTGACTGCACTCTATCGCGAAGGCGCGCTGTTGCTGGGCAAGACCAACCTGCACGAACTTCAATTCTGGTGGACAAACAGCCACAGCGCCTTCGGCCCGGCGCGAAATCCGTATGACCCGACGCGTATCTCCGGCGGCAGCAGCGGGGGGACGGCGGTCGCGGTGTCCGGGCGCATGGCTCCAGCCGGCTTGGCGGGAGACACCAATGGCTCGATACGCGTTCCGGCCGCGCTTTGTGGCGTGATCGGCTTTCGGCCAACGACGTTGCGTTGGCCACAGAGCGGGGTGATGCCGTTGACGCCCACGTATGACACTGTCGGTCCCCACACGAGGTCGGTTGCTGACGCGATTCTGTTTGACTCGGTGGTGACAGGAACTGCCCAAGGTGCAAATCCGATCAGCCTCAAGGGCACGCGCATCGGCGTGCCGCGCGGCTATTACTACGCCGATCTCGACCCGGAAGTCGAGCGCGTCACGAAGGAGGTTCTACGGAAGCTGAAGGATGCCGGCGTCGAGCTGGTGGATGCCGATCCGCCATATCTCATGGAACTGGTGAACCTCGCCAACTATCCGATCATCCATCATGAAACAGGTCCCAGCATAGACTGCTATCTGAAGGGCCACGGCGCCAAGGTCACCCTGAAAGAGATCCTCTCTACCGCGAGACCGGATGTCAGGCAGGCCTTCGAGCTGTTCGTTCTGCCAGGCGGACAGTATCGCGCGCCTTACGATGTCTACACCGCCTCGCGAAGCACCAATCGGCCGTTGCTGCAGCGAATACTCGGTTCCTATTTGCGGGACAACGGCCTTGCCGCAATGATCTTCCCGGCCACTCTCTGCCCGGCGACGCCAATCGGCCACGAATGGGAAGTCGAGTACGGAGGGCGCAAGGTGCCCACGTACATCGCCCTTGCGCGAAACATATCGCCTGGGAGCTGTGCTGGGCTCCCCGGGCTCGTGATCCCGGGGGGCTTGACCTCAAGTGGGCTGCCGGTCGGCATCGAGTTTGACGGTCATGCTGGCGGGGATCGCGAGTTGCTGGCCCTCGGATTGTCGTTGGAAAAGGTGCTGGGGCCGATTCCGCCTCCGCAGGCGTGAGCGCCGGCGTACGGTGCGCGCCGTCTGCCAGAAAGGACCGCCTGCGCCCTGCGGCTCGGGGCAGGTTGCCGGGAGGACCCGCGCGATGCCCGCTTGCTTGGTCTACTCGCATCGTACCGCCACCGCCCGCAGGACATTCATCGGTCCGGCGGCGCGGATGCGTTCGAGTTCGGTGCGATCGCGCGCCAGGAGCGAGCCGGCGAAGCCCAGTGCGTTCACCGAGATCGATTCGAAGTGCTCCCGCGCGCGCGGCACGACCAGCATCCAGCGGTGCGTGAGGAGCAGGTTGTAGGGAGCGGTGCCGCCGACGCCCGCCGAATCGAGAAGCCGGCAATACAGAGCATGCAGTGCCTCCGCGTCCGTCTGTTCGGGGCGCCCGAACGCGTGCCGGAATGGGAGCCCGGGGCCCGCATCGAGCAGCGCCTCGATCGGTACCGGTTGCGGAATCTGTGGTGCGAGTGGCAGAGGGACGAGCTGCAGGTGCTTTCGGTGCTGGCTTGCCCCCGCTTCGCGGCCCGCATTGTAGAAGCCCAGGCTCGCGGAACCCTCCATGCACCGCGCGAGCGCCGCGAAGTCCCTCGCAGTCAGGCGCGCGTCCTGCGGCTCGTAGTCCCGCACGACGATGAGCAAATGCTGCGGCATGACCGGAAACTTGTTGAGCAGCGCGTAATGCGTGGACGAGATGTCCGCCACAAAGAGCTCTGGGTCGTAGTCGCCGAGGGGATCCCATACCTGCCTTCGTGCAGCCGCGTCCTTGCGCCGTAGACTCGAGACCACGCGCACCACGAACTGCACGCCTGCGTCCGGAATCACCTCGAGTTCGGTCTTGATCGGCTCGAGTGCCCCCTTTTTCAAGGCGCGGTGGGCGACTGTCTGAATGCGGGATTGCAACTGCATTTCGTGCCTCGCCGAGCGACACGCTTTCCTGGCGGCAGGAAGCGCAACAGCGATGTATGGCCACAATTGTTGCAGCAAACAGCTCGCCCACGAAACTCAAGCCGAAGAAGATCGTCTGGGCCGCCCACGTCAAGTGCACGATCGTGTACCCGCAGCCAGTGGCGTTGCGCTAGCATTGCGGCAGAGCGCTCGAGACCCGGGGCGATGCGCCGTCGGCGATGGTCCCCCGCTTTTCTAGATGAACCAGAGTTCTTTGCGCGAACGCGGTTCGCGGTCCCACGCACGGCGGTTTTTTCTCGATCTGTAAGTAATCTGTATACACCCCAGCCCAATCCGTAAGCGAACTGTTACCTCTTCAGACGTAGTGTGGCCTCATCCGCCAAGGAACAAAGCTGCCTTTGCGGTGCGGAGCGGTAATCGATCTCTCCGCCAATCCGTTAACGGAGATGAGGAGGTGTCATGTTTACAGCGAAATGGTGGTGTGCGGCGGCGGTCGCGGGGATGTGCACAGGCGTGGCGACCGCGGTTCTGGCGGCGGAAACGATCACCACGCGTAGCCCCGACGCGGCTTACGCCGATCTGATGCGCGACTGGAACGCCAAGCCCGGCAACCAGGCGGGCGCGCCGGTGCGCATGCGCAATCTGCAGAACGCCAACGCCGATCTGATCCGTGATTTCGGCGCCAAGGGGTCCGGCGAGCAGGGAGCGGCCTTCACGCAGCGCAGCTTGGATGCGATGTACAAGGACCTGGTTCGCGACTGGTCGCCCGACAAACCGGCTGATGGACGCCAGGCGGCGTACACGAACCAGTAACGACTGAGTCGATCTACGTGCGGGCAGCATGGCAG